>PLWR01000347.1 GCA_003165615.1 Acidobacteriota bacterium
CGCTTCAAGAACGTGGAAGCCTCCGTGGTATTCCAGTCAGGCTTCACGGCCAATGCCGGCACGGTCTCCGCCATCCTGGGGCGCGAGGACATTATTATTTCCGACGCCCTCAATCACGCTTCCATCATCGATGGCTGCCGGTTGTCGCGTGCTGAAATCAAGGTCTTCCCGCACAAAGACGTGGAGGCGTGCGAGAAGATCCTGAAGGAGATCGCCGGCCGCAAATGCCACAAGCTTCTGATCACCGACGGCGTCTTTTCCATGGAGGGCGACATCGCTCCGCTGCCGCAACTGGTGGAACTCGCGGAAAAGTACGGGTGCATCATGATGATTGACGACGCCCACTCTTCCGGAGTGCTGGGCCGCAATGGACGCGGCACCGTGGACCATTTCAACCTGCACGGCCGCGTGGATATTCAGGTTGGCACGCTCTCCAAGGCCATCGGCGCGCTGGGCGGCTACGTGGGCGCCACGCGCGACACCATCGACTTTCTCTATCATCGCGCCCGCCCGTTCCTGTTCTCCACGTCCCACCCACCGGCGGTCGCCGCCACTTGCATTGCAGCCTTCGAAGTTCTGGAAGAGGAACCCCAACTCATCGAGCAGCTCTGGGCGAACACGAAATTCCTCAAGGAAGGACTGAAGAAACTGGGCTTCAATACGGGCATGAGCGAAACCCCCATCACCCCGGTCATTGTGGGCGACGCGGCTCTGGCCCACGAATTCTCCCGCCAGCTTTTCGCCGCCGGAGTATTCGCGCAGGGCATCGGGTTTCCCACCGTCCCGCAAGGCCAGGCCCGCATCCGCACCATCGTCACCGCCACCCATACCAAGGAAGAATTGACGCAGGCGCTCGCGATTCTTGCTGAGGTGGGGAGGAAATTGAAGATTATTGAGTAGAAGCTGCGAAGGGATTTTGCGGCAGAGGCTTACCCCTCCCCCTTATCTCTCCCTTTACTGGGAGGATTGGCGCTCTTCTCACTTTGCTTTACGACGGGGACGGCGCCGTTCGGTAATCCCAGCATGAGCGTGTTCCCGGAAGAAACTTCCAGTCCTTGCAATGCTCGGAGCTGCAACAGATTGGGATTGTCATCCATCATTCTAGCGGCGTTCGCCAAGCTGCGTAATGCCGCCGTCTCACCCCGAGCCCTTTCCAGCGCCGCCTGGCCTTCTTTTTGTGCCTTTACCACCTGAGTGAATACTTTCTTCATCTCGCCGGGAAGCATGATGTCCTTCACGTCCGCTGAAATTAGCTTCAAACCGTATTGCGAGGCTTTCTTGGATGTAATATCACATTGTGGCTCTCAGCCTTCCGAACCTCTGCATAGAGTCGTCGTCCCAAGCCGGGGACGCGGAGCTCGAGGTAGCCAATCTCCGTCAGCAATTCGTCCTCAGCGCCCTGATGGTACCTAACGGGAGTCACCGGAAGAGTCTTTCTGCTTTCTGCGCGATGTCTTGAGCCTCTACGGCCCCCGCCCGGCCGGCCCGAAACTCCTCGCGGCGCCTGGCGGCCTCCTCCGTCCAGAGACGATCAGCCTCTTCCTCATCCAAATCATCGAGGCTGGCCAAGAGCCTTTCTGCCACGGCCGCGCGGTCATGCGCGTTCAGGCTCAACGCGCTTTTAAGAATTTCGGCTAGGTCCGGCATGTCGACCTCCTGGCCCATTGTACCCTAATCTCGAAGACAGGTAGCAAACGACGAAGATGCGCGCTCCAGCTTCTTGAAATCGGTGCGTTTGTATTCAGCGTGAAGGTCATCAGACGTGGCTTTAGCCTTCTTCATAAATGTACCTTTCAGTCTTCGGGCCTTTCGGATTTGCCGATGGACTTAAAGGTGACTTGAACGACTTGAACCTTTTCCTTGCCGGTTTCCATATTGACGGTGACGATTTCCAATTTCCCGGTCAGGTGAAGATAATCCGCATCTTTCTCCTCGTGGCCTTTGCCTCGTTCCACCGTTCCGGAAAAGCGGAAGAACTTTGCATGAATCTTGTTGGTGCGGAATTCCACGTGGTTCTTCTTGCGGGATCCATCCACAATGTCGTAGTTCAGAAAGTCGTCGGATTCCTCTTCCGGCTGAGCAGCCTCGATATAGCCCTTGAGCCTGCCTTCCTCGTCGAGGATCGCCAGGGTATCGTCCATGGCAAGAAAATGGTACTTGGCCGTGATGTCATCAATGGGCGGCCCCTCGTCCTGGGCGGGAAGATGGCGAGCCAAAAGCACAATTGCCGCCAGAACCGCCAGGCAGGCGAGGGGCTTCGAAATTCTGTGTCCGCGCGAAAACCGCGGCGGGGCAGTTCCCCCAAACCCTCGAACCATAGGCCTATCGCACCCTTTCCAGCGAGCTGCCTCGCATCCTCCACATGATTCTGAACCGCGCCCGCAACTTCGACCAGTTTATTCTCACTTTGCGGAGACGGCAAGCAATGGCAGTGGCGGATGAGGGTGCTGGCAACTGAAACTGGTTGTGACCTTCCTGGTGAATACGTAGGGCTGAGGGCCTACCGGTTGGACTTTCTCCCCCACACCATGAGCGAAGTGCCGAAGGGCCAGGGAAGCGCACCCCAAGTGTTCTGCTCGAGGAGGGAGAGCAGATAGAGCGGAGTGTTAATCCACTGCGGAGGGACGTCTGCCGGCTGGGGCTGAAGGTCCAGCGCGCGTTCCAGCGCGCGAGTGGCGAGCTTAAGGGGAAGAAGCCACTGGAAGAAGTAACGCTCCCCCTGGATATCCATACCCGCATGCCGAGCCAACTCCCGGAAAGTTCGGCGCGTGTAGCGAGTGACGTGCTGGTTAATCACGTCGTGATTCGTCCACAAGGCCTTGAATGCGGGCACGGTCACCAGCAACATCCCCGAGGGGGCAAGCAGGGTCAGGGCGTGACGCAGAGCGGCGGCAGGATCGGCAAGGTGCTCCAGAACGTCGAGCATCAGAATCAGCGTGAACTCTTTGCCCGGCTGAAAGTTCTCGTCAAAGGGGCAGGTGCGGATGCGGGAGCGGTGTGGGCCCGTTTCGCTGACCGCTGCCGAGGGCTCCACCCCTTCCACTTCGCCAAACGAAATCAACTGATCGAAAAACAAGCCGTCGCCGCAACCGACATCCAGAATTTTCTGCCACCCTCCCGGGGGTTGCTGGGCGCGCAGGGTTTTCAGGATCAATTTCTCCCGGGCGCGCCACCACCAATGCTGCTGGTAGAGGTCGCGATAGCGTTTAAGATAATCATCGCGCATGGGGGAATGTCCGCGCCCTACCCGGTTCCGTCTTCAGTCGGGGCCGGGCTGGTGGGCGTCTCCGGCGGATTGGCGGCGGGCTTCGGCCCCTGCCCGCCCAAGGTGCGGCGAGGGGACCATCCTACAGTTTTGCCGACGATGTAGATGGGACGAGCCTTAACCTCTTCGTAGAGGCGCCCTACGTACTCACCGATGATTCCCATGAAGAAAAGCAGAATGCCGGAGAGGAAGGTGATGAGCAGGACCAGGGCGGTGAAGCCTTGGGGAGAGTGCTTGAGGAAGAGCCGGGCGTAGACCGCATAGGCCGCAAATATACCTGATAGAAGGGTGGCCAGTGCGCCCAACAGGATGGCGGCGCGCAGGGGGACGATGGAGAAGGCGAAAATTCCATCCGAAGCCAGCTTGAAAAGTTTCGGCAGGCTGTATTTGCTTTGGCCGGAGCGCCGCTCGGAGCGATTGATGGGGATGCCGATTTGCCGGAATCCCACCCAACTGCGCAGGCCGCGCAGGTAGCGATGGTGTTCGGGCAGGCGGCGAAGTTGCTCCACCACGCGGCGCGAGATCAGGGCAAAATCGCCCGCGTCGAGCGGCAGGTTTAACTCGGAGAGCATCGCCAGGAGGCGGTAGAAGAGGAAATACGACAGCTTCAGCCACCACGATTCCCGGCGCTGGGCGCGCGTGGCGTAGACCACGTCGTAGCCGTGCTGGAATTGCTCCACAAAAAGCGGAATCGCCTCCGGAATGTCTTGCAGGTCGGCATCCATCACCACCACGGCATCGCCTGAGCAGTGGTCGAGCGCGGCCGTCAAGGCAGCCTGGTGCCCGAAGTTTCGCGACAACGCCACCACGATGATTCTCGGATCATGCGCCGCTTCTGCTTCCAGAAGCTCCAGAGTGCGATCCGCGCTGCCGTCATCGACCAGAACCAGTTCGTGCGGCCCCCCCCCAAGTCCCTCCAGCACCGCGCGGGTGCGGCGCAAGAACTCCGGCAGAACGCTCTCCTCGTTATAGAGCGGGGCGGCCACGGACAAGCGGAAAGGCTGGCTCATTGCTTCCTTCTCCCCTTGAAATAAACCATTTCCCATAGAGTCGCCCCCAGACCGGTGAGGGCGTAAGGCTCAAAGATTTCGGTCTCCAGCGTTTCGCTGAAGATTTGCTTCCAGTCTTCCAGCGGGCGCGGGAACTCTCCTCGGTCCAGGCGGGCGAGCAGGCGGGGGATCGAGGTTCGCGTGGGCAGGACAAGGTCGAGGATGTGAATGTGCCCGTCCTCGGTGAGCATGGCGCCAAGTTGCGAGAGAATTCCGCGGACGTTGGGGGTGTCGATATGGTGGAAAAAGCTGTTGACCAGGATAAAGTCGAAGCGCGCCGCCGGAGCTAGCGCCAACCGCGAGACGTCCGCAGCCAGAAACTCCCTGCCATGGCGACGGCGGGCTTGCGCGAGGTAGCGCACGTTGTGGTCGATGCCCAGATATTGGGCGTGGGCAAAGTGCGGAGTGTTGGTACCCGGCCCGCACCCCACGTCCAGCACCCGCCGCACCTGGCGCATGTCATTGTGGGCCAGGATGGGCGCAAATTTCTTCTCCGCAAAGGGAGCCTGCCACAAGCGGTAGACCGGGGCGATCTCCATGATGCGTGTCGCGGCCTTCATGGAGTGCCTCGCAAGGGAGTCCGCTGGCCCGCCGGGACAGGGTACGGCGACAACCTGGGGGGCGCAAGGTCCGGTTCCGCAAGCCCGACGCGCCTTGGCGGGAAGTGGCGAATTAACCCGGTATTTTTGGAGTCGCCCATATCACGGGCCCGTCGCCTTTGCCGGCGCGGCTCCTGCTGCACTGCCTGCAACAAAGCCGTCTCGAATGGAATCGGCGATTCCCTGGAACGTCCAGCGGGCATAGCGGCCCACCTGGAAAATACGCTGCTCTTCCAATAACCGCAGTGCTTCCAGTTTCCATTTGGAACCTGCCCACGACCAGGTGTAAGCGGTGTCGATCCAGGTCGGATCGACGACCTCGGCGCCATCAATCCAGCCCCATTCCTGCAGCTCCTGGGCAATGCTCTGGCCGAGCGTCCGCATCTCAGCCGGGCCGGGCTTGCTGCCTTCGGGGTATGATTTCTCCACATAGATGCTGACGCGGTCGCTGGCGCTCCGCCCCGAAGCGGGCAGGAAAGAGACATCAACGTTGCTGTAAAACCCGACGCGATGGAAGCCGGCCTTGCTGGAGGGAATGTAGACCCAGTGTTCGGGAGGGCATTGGGGGCCTCTGCGAGCGCCGATATTCACGACCAGAACGGCAGGAGAGGGATCCGGACGTGCCGCAGCCTTCAGCCCCGTAAGGGTCATCATGCGATTCAGCGGAAGGGTGGAAATCAGGAATTCGTACGCGGCGCAGCCACCATCGGCAAACATCACTTCACGCTTCTGCACGTCAATGCTGGCCACCCGTTTGCCATAGTACACATCGCAACGCGAGGCCATGCGCGATGCCAGGGCGTTCAAGCCCTCCTTGGGGTAGATGAATGTCGTGTTGTAGCCGGCTGCCACGGTGGAGTTGAACGCACCTTGTATGGCTGTGGGGAGACTGACGGGCGACTTGTAGGCATCCTGGGGCGCGATCTGGTCGCAGAGGCCCGAGGTGTACAGGTCGTGGAAAGGACGGAAGAACAATTCGTAGAGAGTCTTTCCGAAGCTACTGCGCAACCAGTCAGCCATGGTCACAACGGGCTGAGGCTGTAATGCCGCCTCGGCCATTTCGCACAAAGCAGCCTGCGCCGTCAGCGGGTCCAGGTATTTCAGACTATTCTGAATCGGGTAAGGAACCGCCAATCGCGTGTCGGGGAAATAGACGGCAGACTTGCGGCTGTACTGCTGGACGGGGGTGAGCGAGCGAATAAACTGGAGGACCAGCGGGTCGCCTCCAAATATCCAATGGCCGCCGCCGATTTCGAACCGGTATGCTTCCCCATCCGCCGGAGCCTCGTGGAGGCGGTCTTCGGTACCCGGCCGCATGNNCGGGCGATTGCTCCGCCTCGTAGACTGGCAATCCGGAGGCCCAGCCCGCCGCCAAACCTGTCATTCCTGCGCCAAGAATCATAGATACTCTCTGTGTGAAGCGGACCTGATTACCCAACCTCAATTCGATTTGAACGCCTATTGACCAAATCGTAGCCGCGCCAACTGGAGCGCACACAGCCATCCGACTCGGGCCCAGCGGGCAAGTCCCCGCAGCGACTGTGTGCCTCCCCGCCGTGGCAGGTGCTGAACGGCAACTTCTGTCACTCGGAAATGCAGTCGGCGCGCCAGAATCGAGACCATCACCATGGGGATGAATGAATCTTCCGGGACCCGCTTGAGCACGGTCGCCAGGGCTTGACTGCGCATGAGCTTGAAGGGGCAATTGGCATCGGAAATCCACACCTGCCATAGCAGCCAATTCAGAACGCGCATCAGGGTAGTGACCAGTTTGCGGAAGCCGCCGTCCTGCCGTTTCTCCCGCACTCCGAACACAAAATCAAATTGATCACGCCGTTCCCACAGCCGCCAGAAGTCGGCGGGATAATGCTGACGGTCGCTGTCGGTCTGAAATACGAATTCGCCACTAATCTGGCGGAAGCCGAACAACAGAGCTTTACCGTGCCCGCCATTCACTTCGCGGCGGATGAAATTGAAGCCCGGCAGGGTGCGGGCGAGTTGGCCCAATAATTCCGGAGTGCCGTCGGTGCTGGCGTCGTCGATCACCAGAAGGCGGGAACCCGGCACTTTGGCGATGACCTCCGCATGCCACTCCGTGACGGCCGCGGCGATGATCTCCTCCTCATTGTGCGCGGGCATGAGGATCGTCAACACCGGCGGGGGAGATGATGGTAGCACACTGGGCTCTTGGGCATTCATCGGTTCGGCCAGTATATGGGATTCATTACTTATCCACCAGCGTCGCTGCCCGACCTGCCTGGAGCAGAGCAATTGATTTGGCCCGCAAAAGGGCCCTGACGATTGCCATGCTGTCGAAGGCCAGTGCGGCTGAATTTTGCATTGCAAGGCGCACGTTCGATGTATACGGGCTCGGGAACGGGAAGTCAAAATGGAAATCCTAGTAGAGAACAACGTCCGGTGTTTGCTATCATGCGACTCAAGGAGAACTGTTGTGTTTTCCGTTGAGTATCAACCGCTTCTCGACTCCCACCCGGACTGGGCGAAGATTGCCTGCCTTCCCTGGGACGAGGCCATATTCGGGTTTCCGGTCGCCGATTTACGCTTGGCCGGAGATCCACCTTTGGAGACCAACCCGAGTGTGGCACTACGCGAAGCATTGGATGCGTTTTGCGCCCAAACCAAATCGGAGTTGGTCTCAGTTCGCGCTGACGGAGCGGACACCGCCGCACAGGCAATGCTGATTGCCGCGGGTTTCCTACCGGTTGATTTCAGCCTTCTGGCACTAATCCAGCCACTGAAGCCAGAGTCTCTTCCCCCGCATCGTTTCACCATGCGACCGGCCGGACCCGAAGATCACAAGGCGATTCTCCACATTGCGGAATCGGCGTTCGCCTTCGGCCGTTATCACGGCGATCCGCGTTTTCCAAGATACATGGCAAACCGGCGTTACCTGCAATGGGTAAGGAACGCACTCGACACCGCAGATCAGGACGACCACGTCCTGGTCTTGGGCCGGCCGAATGCAGTTCTGGGATTCATGAACGTGGTGATCCGCGACGGAAATGCTGACCTCCGTCTCGGCGCGGTCGACCCCGAGAACGAAATCGGTTTCGCCGGTTTTGCGCTGTACGCGGAAACGCTTCGGGCCGCCCACTCGTTAAGCGCTCGCAGCGCCTCGGCGAGGATTGCCGCGGCTAATACCCGCGTCATGAATGTCTGCGCCTCGCTCGGGTACCGGTTTTTCAGCCCGGAAACGACGCTGCACTGGCATGTACCGAACTCTTCCCATCTGCTCCCCGCGCCGATTTCCCTGCACCAGAGGACTTTCACGTGACCCTTACACTACAAGAATGCACCGACCTGATCTGCGAGATCTACAAAGAATTCCTTCCGCCCGGGCAGCCCGCGCCCGAGGTCAACGCCGAAACCCGCCTGTTTGGCGCACGCACGCAACTTGATTCCTCGGCGCTTGTCTCCCTACTCGTGGAAGTCGAGCAGCAGATCAATGATGCGGTTGGAACAGAGATTCTGCTTGCCGATGATCGCGCCATGTCGCAGAAGCGCAGCCCGTTTCGAAACATCGGTACGCTGGCCGAATACGTCGTGATGTTGCTCAGGGAAAAAAGTGATGTCGCATAAGCCGGAAATTTCGCAAACTCCCGTCGCGCTGGTCACCGGCAGCCGAACCGGATTAGGAAAATTCGTTGCGCAATCGCTTGTGCAACGCGGCTATTGTGTGGTCGGTTGCAGCCGAGGGGAAGCCGATTGGACGCTGGATGGATATGAACATATCCTGGCCGATGTCAGCGATGAGCGTGCGGTCCTCAACCTGATGGCCCATGTCCGGTCCAGCTACGGGCGTCTCGATGTCGCCATCAACAACGCCGGCATTGCATCGATGAACCACGCGCTGCTCGTCCCCGCCACTACTGTGGATCGGGTGCTCGGCGTGAATGTGCGCGGCACCTTCCTGGTCTGCCGGGAAAGCGCCAAGTTGATGCAGCAACGCAAAGCGGGCCGGATCGTCAACTTCTCCACCATCGCGGTGCCCATGAGGCTGGAGGGAGAGGCGCTTTATGCCGCCAGCAAAGGCGCGGTCGAGACCCTGACCCGGGTGTTGGCCCGGGAACTCGGGGGATTCGGAATTACCGTGAATGCCGTGGGTCCTTCTCCGGTCGATACCGATCTGATCCGCAACGTTCCCGCGGCGAAGATTGATCAACTGGTGGGGCGATTGGCCATTAAGCGCAAAGGCACCATGGAGGACGTCTTCAACGTTGTGGAGTTCTTCCTCCGGCCCGAAAGCAGCGCCATTACGGGACAGGTCATTTACCTCGGAGGAGCCTGACCGTGCGCCATCTCGATTGGCTTTTTGAGATCTTTGCGCGCAACGCGGACGGTGCCTTCATGACTCATGAAGACAGTCCGGTTTCCTATGCGTGGCTGCTTGACAATGTTCGGCAATGTTCCGCCCAACTGACTGAACAAGGCTTGAAAGCCGGCTCCATCGTTGCTCTAAGGGGCGATTACTCGCCCAAGATCGTGGCCGCGCTCCTGGCGCTGGTGGACTGGGGCGCCATCGTCGTGCCCCTCTCACCGGCGGCCGCCGCCCAGGAGGCTGAGTTCCTCGACATCGCAGAAGTGCAGGTGGTCTGGTCGTTTCCTCAGGATGCGGGCGGAGCGTCGACGCTGGATAAGCGGGTAGTCATCCCCGGCCATCCCTTGATTGCGGAACTCGTTCAGCGCGATCATCCCGGCCTCGTCCTCTTCAGTTCCGGATCGACCGGGAAGAGCAAGGCCGCACTCCACGATTTCGCCCGCCTGCTCGACAAGTTTAAGACCCCGCGGCGGGGAATGGTGACGCTGACCTTTCTCATGATCGACCACATCGGCGGCATCAACACGCTGTTCTACGTGCTTTCCAATGCCGGAACCGTAGTGGTCAGCCCCAGCCGCGATCCCCGCGTGGTCTGCGCGACCATCGCGGCGCAGAAGGTGGCATTGCTTCCCACCTCTCCCACTTTCCTGAATCTCCTGCTGCTCTCGGAAGCTTATCTCCACTACGATCTGTCATCGCTGAAGCTCATCACCTACGGTACCGAAATGATGCCGGAGCGGACACTGGCGAAAATTTCCGAGATCCTGCCCCACGTCACTTTGCAACAAACCTACGGACTTTCCGAGGTCGGCATTCTGCGCTCGAAGAGCGAGAGTCCCGACTCGCTGTGGGTGCGCGTCGGCGGGGAAGGATTCGAGACGAAGGTGGTAGACGGCACCCTGTGGATCAAGGCCCAGTCCGCCATGCTGGGTTACCTGAACGCCCCGTCTCCCTTCGACGCCGAAGGGTGGCTAAATACTGGCGACCTGGTGGAAGTGAAGGGGGAGTACATCCGCTTTCTTGGACGGACCACAGAAATTATCAATGTGGGAGGCCAGAAGGTATATCCCGCGGAAGTCGAGAACGTGCTGATGGAGATCCCGAATGTGCGCGACGTCACAGTCTCTTCCGCCCCCAATGCGATTACCGGCAATATGGTAGTTGCCCGCTTCAACCTCATCGAACCCGAAGATTTTGTGTCCTTCAAAAAGCGTGTCCGGGAGTTTTGCCGGGGGCGCCTGGACCCCTTCAAGATTCCAGCCCGGATGGAGATTGTGCAGAACGATCAGTTCAGCGGCCGATTCAAGAAGATGCGGTAACGAGAGTTCGCGCCAGCCTGAGGCTTGAATTGGAATTCAACTAAAACTCGAAGAGAGCGGCAACAACTTTTTCTTGCTGGGATTCGGAAAGCGTGTTGTAAAAAGGCAAGCGAAGCAAGCGCTCAGACACATTTTCTGTTACCGGGCAAGCGCCTGGCTTGCCCCCAAACTTCTGGCCCATCACCGAGAGGTGCAAGGGCAGGTAATGAAAAACGCTCAGGATGCCCCGCTTTTTCAGATGTTCGATCAGCGCAGTTCGCTGTTCCAGACTCGGGAGTAGTAGGTAGTACATGTGGTAAGCCTGGTCGCAGTGGGGAGGTATGACGGGCTTGCGGATGCCGCGTTCGCGAGCCCAATCGCCAAGGTGGCGGTCATAGTACTCCCAGATGCGACGCCGTCCATGCTGAATCTGTTTCCAGACTTCCAATTGCCCATAGAGGAATGCCGCCAGCACGTCGGACATGACGTAGCTGCTGCCGATGTCCACCCAGGTGTACTTATCCACCTGTCCACGAAAGAACCGGGCGCGGTTGGTACCCTTTTCGCGGAGAATTTCGGCTCGCTCGATGTATCTTGGGTCATTCAAAAGTAAAGCCCCCCCCTCGCCGCAGGTGAAATTCTTGGTTTCGTGAAAGCTCTGCGCGGAGAAGCTCCCGAAAGTCCCAAGCTTGCGCCCTCTGTAGCTGCCAAACAGCCCATGCGCGTTGTCCTCCACAACCGCGACGCCGTGCCGGGAAGCAACGTCCATGATGACGTCCATCTCACATCCGACGCCGGCGTAGTGCACGGGAACGATCGCTTTCGTTCGCGGCGTCAGCAATCGCTCAACCTGTGCCTCATCCATGTTGAGTGTGTCCTGCCGAATGTCGGTGAAGACAGGCCATGCTCCTCGAAGGACAAACGCGTTCACAGTAGACACAAAGGTGAACGACGGCACAATCACCTCGTCGCCGGGTTGAAGGTCTAACAGCAATGCCGCCAGCTCCAGGGCGTGCGTGCAACTGGTCGTGAGAAGGGCCTTGGGGACCTGCAAAGCCTGCTCCAAGAGCCCTTGACACCGCTGCGTGAAGCCCTGATCGCCAGCAATCTGGCCACCCCTCAACGCCTCGGTTACGTAATCCAGCTCCCTTCCGATCACCGACGAGTGGTTGAAAGGGATCGCGTACTCGTAGTGGGAAGTCATGGTTATTAGGTGTTGCGCTTCCGGGCACGTGCGAGGAGGGCGGTACCTGATCACGGGTTCAACAGCGAGGTAGTCCCCTGGTCTTCCGTAGAGCCCCGCACCGTGTACGCCGGCTTTTCGATTGTCTTCATATGCAAACGAGCCAGATATTCGCCTATAATGCCCAACGCAAACAACTGCGCACCGGAAAAAATGGCGATAATCGACGCCAGGAATGAAAATCCGGGGACGCTGGTTCCTCTCAGCAGATAACGACCAACCACGTACATCAGTATGAACAGGCCAAATGCCGTCAGTCCGAACCCACAGAAACTCGCCAACTGGAGGGGGAGCGTCGAGAATCCTGTCAGCATATTCAAGGCATGGGTGATGAGCTTTCCGACGGTGTAATTCGACTGACCGACTTGGCGCGGATCGTGGCGCACCTCAACGGCAACAAAATTGGAGGTCGCCCAGGTCAGTAGAACATCGATGGACACGAACGGACCTTCAAACTTTGCGAAGGCGGCACGCAATTCTGTGCGGAAAGCCCGAAAGGCACTGACGCGCCTTGCGGCCTGGGCGCCCATTGCCTTCTGTAGAGCCAATTTTGTGATCTCTGAGGCCAGATCACGAAGCAGGCCGTGTTGTTGTTGTTGGGGGTAACCGTAGGCCACGTCTGCGCCCTTCCGGATTTCATCCAACAAGCGGGGGATTTCCTCAGGAGGGTTCTGTAGATCGTCGTCCAGCGTCACAACTTTGTCGAATCGGGCAGCGCGGATGGCACAGAGCAATGCGTTGTGCTGGCCGTAATTCCGCATAAAATCGATGCCCCGAACCCAATCGTGGGATCGAGAAAGCCGGCCGATGACATCCCAACTCCCGTCACGGCTGCCGTCGTTCACGAGTACAGCTTCGAACTTCTCTCCCGTCTGGCACAGGACGGGTTGAAGCCGGGCAACCAGGTCCGCCAGGCTCAACTCGCTGTTAAAGACGGGAACCAGAATCGAGATTCCTGCCGGGATTGTACGGATATCCTCTACCATGTGAGTTCCCGTGACCAGAAGTTCAGAAGATAAGACGCGCCTCGCGGACCGGCAGTTCAGGTCAGCAGCTTTCAGGCTCAAAGCGAATTGGTGGTGCCGGTTTTGTCCTCAGACCCGCTGACTGCCGGGCTGGCTGTTTGAAAATTGTCCTCAACGACCCTTCGGCAGAAGGGTCAGCACTCCTTCTGCGCCCAAGAAGGTATGGGTGAATCGAAAGGTCTTATATTCCCGCCCCCCCAAAATGCAGGATTCGTAATCGTCCTTAGATCGAATGAATTTGCCTCGATCAAGTTTGCAGAGCGCCCATGCCTGCGGACGCCTCCAGGCCGCCTTGGGCAGTACGGGGTCAAACAGGACTGCCTGTCCACCGGGCCGCGTGACCCTGACCATCTCCCCGACGGTCTCGCGGGCCACGGCGTCCGGGAGATGATGGAGCAGACTAGAACTGAACACCAGGTCAAAAGAATCTGCCGGAAATGGCAAGACTGCGGCCGAAGCCGTGACGGACAGGTTACCGCCGTCGCGAAATTTCTTTGTGTAGGCCTGGCAGAGATCAAGCCCCACAGGCTTCATGCCGAAATTCCATAGGAAGGAGGATGGTCCGCATCCGACGTCGAGAACTTTCGCCGGGGTCGGTGCCTGCGCAAAAGTCCGGGAAAGATGCTCGCTAATGATGCGGACATTACCGGGAGCCAGGACGGCCTGTGACATTCGATAGACCAGGGGTATCTCCAGAACCCGGTAAATGTTCATGGCTTCTCGCCCGCTTCCGCCACCCCAGGATAGGGCGACAACCTTGGAGGCGCAAGGTCTGGTTCCGCCAGCCAGATACGCCTTTGCGCGAAGTAGCGAATTAACCCGGTATTTCCGGAGTCGCCCATGTCCCGCGCCCAAACCACCTTTGCCTTATCGATGTCCGCTCGGTTATTCACCCACTCATTGCTGGTGTCATGGTACTGATTGTAACGGACGATGACAAGATGTTCTCCTGGCAATCCCTCTAATCGGGCTTGAGCCTTGGCAAGGTCAAGGTTCTGGAAATGCTCTGCCTCCCAGGTGTTGTGCCAATTGACGGGTGTCGGAATGTGCAGTTGAGGCGCGAAGGAACGCACCAGAAACAGGAGGACGCAGATGGCCGGTATTGCCCGCACCAACCCCAGCCCGGCACGCTTTCCGCGCCAATGCCACAGCCGCAAGTGCCGCATGGCTTGGAGCACTAACGCGTAGAGGGCAGCGGTCATGGGAGCCGCGTAGTGCGGGAGGAAATAGACGGGCAACGTCATGCCGATGATCGTTGCGCCGCACACTGCTACCAGAAATCCCGTTTTGCCCGCCACCGACTGGCGAAGAAACTGCCGGGGACTCGCGATCAACAACACCACAAGGGGAAGCACAAGCACCGGCCCGAAGTAGAAACCGTAGAAGTCCGAGGCCTTTTCCGAAAACCAATACAAGGGATGCCGGCGGGCTTGAAAGTAATCGTACACCTCCCAGTCGCGTAGGAAGAATTTCGCCATGACCGGGTGGTTATAGTGATGAGTGAGGTTGAGAGGCTGCCAGGGAAAAGGCGGTACAGCCGGATATGTTCGCATGTAAACCAGGTAGGGTGAAACGAAGGGGCTGCCGGTGGTGCGCCAGAAATAATAGGCCATGCCCCCGGCCGCCGCCGCCAGGAGAAGGCCCATCGGCAATACGGTTCGTAAAAGCGAGCGTTGCAGGGGTGGGCCCTTTGCTCCCAGCATCCAGACGCAGAGCGCCGCGCCCACCGGTAGGCTGAAAAACAGACTCTCGTAAGGCCGGGTGTTGGCCAGCAGGGCCAGCCCCAGGCCCATCAGCAGGGAATCCCGCAACCTTTGGTAACGTTTGATCCTCGGCAGGGCTCCCATGACAAGCGCCCCGCCGATTGCCGCCAAGGCGCCTAAACAGTAAGAGTTCGCCCAATAGCTGAAAGTGCCAAGCCGCATAACGGCCAGCAACCCACCCAGCAGAGCCCAACCCGGCGGCAACCAGCCTTGCAACATCCAGCAAATCGCTGCGCACATCGCGCCTGAGCAAAGCCACACCCCCACATAGGGGTGCCCCCCGATCACCTGCCCCAGCGCCAGAACCAAGCCCTGGGCGGGATGGAACAACCCCACATACGTGGGCTTTAGGATAATGTGGAAGGTCTCAAAGTGGATCCACATCGGGGGAGTCGGGTTCGCCAGGCGGCCGTGTGCGAAAGTGTCACCCATCAAGAGGTAGGTGAACTCATCGTGGATGCCGGGTTGCGGGACCGGCAAGTTGGGCAACAGGGCCACGCGTAGTCCCAAAGCCAGGACGGCCACCACAAAGATAGCCAAGGTGCGCCTCTTAGCCAGGCGGCTCAAGTACAGTTGCGCGGCCTCAATCCACCCGGTGGGAGAACTGGGAAGGAAATACGTGGCCACCACCACGATGGCCACCAGAATATATTCGAAGAAGAAGAACATGCCACGGTCCGGGACTTCAGTTGCTCTCTGGAATGCCCCCTTTTGTGGTCTCGACCTTCCCAGAATTCACGATGAGGACGGGTCTATAGCAAAAGGGTGGGTAGTATAGCACGAAGTTTCAGACACGACCCGGGAAGCCGGCAGGTAAACTCGACTATCCATTGCAGTGCAAGGCGTTTGAGCTTATGCTCCGTGTCGACTGCGAAGTCAAAATGAGCATTCCAGTTGGAACTAATCAATACTGCCCACCGAAAAAGGTAGGGAATCCAACGAATTTCCATGTAATCTTGTGGTGTGTTGGTGGTCGAGCGTACACCGTGCCGTACTTTACCGACCCATCGGGCTTATACTGCTCCAGGTTTCTTAATGAACTACAAGCCAACAAGTTCACTCTCCCCGGCGGTTTCACCGCGCTCTCGCATGTGGTTGGGAGCGTCCCTACTTCTTGTTGTCTTGCGGGCATTTCCATCCATCTGCTACCCCATCGCGCGTGACCAGGCAACGTATTGTTACATTGGCCAGCGCTTGTGGGAAGGGAAGCAGCTTTATCTCGACCTCTGGGATAACAAGCCTCCTGGCATCTTCTTCCTCTATGCGGTTATGGTGAAGATCCTTGGCAACGTAATGTGGCAAGTGGGCTTGTTGGATATCCTCTGGCTTCTGATCATTTCTGTCTTCATTTTCAAATTCGCCGAGCGCCATCTGGGAACCGCCCCGGCAGTCATTGCGGTGATCGTGCACGCGACGTGGCGGGCTTGGTCGGGATATTGGGATGCGGCGCAGCCCGAGAATTTCCTGGTTCTTTTCGTCATCGCAGCTTACTTTCTGTCGAGTTACGAAGGAAAGCCCCGGTGGCTTTATGATTTCCAGTCGGGGATCCTTTTCGGTGTGGCTTTCTGGTTTAAGTACAATGCCGTAACTTTTGTCCCACTGCTGCTGGTTCTCCCGCATCTCGATTTCAGCCCGCTCGCCATCGGCGCACGGTTCCCGCGGTTCACCCTTTCCGGCAGGGAGTGGATGAAGCGGGTGGGAATTTGGATAACTGCCTCAGCCTTGTGTATGGCCGTCGTCCTGGGGTATTTGGCCTGGTTTGGCGCATGGCCGGCGATGAGGGAAATTCAGTTTGAGGTCCTCCCACGTTACAACGCCATGGCCTATGCATGGCCCAAAAGTTACTTTCTCTTTGTGTTGCAACAGATCAGGGTATACCTCGGCTGGTGGTCAGTGCTGGTGGCGGCGGTGGCCCTCCTGGTAGCGCGGCGGGCTCGCGACCTCAGTGCCACGCTGCCGGTATTCCTAGCCACCGCGATGGGACTGATGTGCACGGCCATGCAAGGACGATTGCCGTCCTTCGCTTTTGAAACTTGCTTTCCCTTTTTCGCCATGCTTTGGGGCTACTTGGCGGTGAAAGTGTTCCAGGGATTTCGCCATATCTCGCGGCAGTGCTGGAGCCGTGGATTCCGCCTGGCCGCTGTCCTGGTTTGGATTGTTCTTGCCAACTTGGTTTATTTGCCGCTGCCCGACGAAGTCGTGCAGTTCAAGCTCGACGTCTACAACCTGAAGTCATGGTACACCGACCGCGATTCTTACTATCGAAACTACCCCTGGGCGCGTCCCATCTCGCACTTCGATGGCCAGATGCACGTGATCAAGTATCTGCGCGAGAATTCCACGCCAAAGGATGGCGTGTTGGTGTGGGGGAGCGAACCGCTGATCTATTTTCTCGCTCAGCGCAATCCGCCCACGCGGTTTGTATCGAACCTGGGGCTGATTTCGCTTTGGACGCCGCCTGCCTGGCGCAGGGAACTGATCCGCAACTTGGAAGGAGCGCCGCCCAAGTACATCGTGGTGGCGCGCGAAGACTGGGTGCCGATGATTTCCTTTAACTTTCTTGATTCCCAGGGCTACCTTCGCGAGCGGTTCCCAGCCCTTTTGGGGTTCGTGACCAGCGGCTATCAAAAAGTCGACGACTATAAGGAATTCTCCATTTTCCGTCATGACTAACCCGTCTGCCGAACCCGCTTCTTCGCCGCGCCCAGCCTCGTGGAAGTGGCTGGTGGCAACAATGGCATTTGTTTTCCTGCGATCTCTCCCCAATCTTCGCTATCTGATCGGAAGAGATCAAGCCACCTATTGCGTCATCGGGCAGGGCCTCCTGCACGGCAAACTCCTCTATCGTGACCTCTGGGACAACAAGCCTCCGGGAATTTTCTATATTTACGCGCTGATCGTGAAAACCTTCGGCCCGGTGATGTGGTCCGTGGGTGCGCTGGATATCCTGTGGCTCCTGGTTTTCTCCTGCTGCATCTTCTATTTTTCCCGGCGCTATTTAGGGAACCTGGGCGCAGCGCTCGCGGTGATCTTTTACGCTTGTCGGCACTGCCGTCAGGGGTACATCCATGCGATCCAGCCGGAAGCCTTCCTGATGCTATGTGTCTTCGCCGCCTGGTTCCTATTGGTGGGAAGTGACCCCTCACCCGACCTCGTACCTCGGCCACCCTCTCCCCAGGGGAGAGGGGAAGGTCCGGTCTTGAGGGTAGGGCGCTACTTGTCGGTGGGATTGCTTCTGGGTGCGGCATTTTGGTTGAAGTATAACGCCATCGCTTTTTTCCCCTTCCTGGCGCTGTTACCTTTTGTGGATTTCAGTGGCCTGGACCGCATTCGAAACTCGAAACTTGAAACTCGAAACTCGAAACACGCAAGCCCCGTGTCGATTTCAGAATCAGGAGATGACGAGGCTCGAAAAGCGAACCTTGAGGCGGGCAAGTTCTGCACCGAGTTTGAAAGGCCGAGTTTCGAATTTCGATTTTCGAATTTCGTGGGCTTAACGCGCCTGCGCCTGTTGATCTCCTGGAAAGACTGGTTCGGGCGGATGCTGATTGTGGCGGCAGGTTTTGTTTTTGCCGTCGCGGCGGTCTTCATTGGTTTCCACATTTCGGGCGCGTGGCCGGCGATGAAAGAGGTCCAGTTTGTGGTGCTGCCCCGCTACGGCGCCATGGTTTTCCATTGGAGTTTCTATTTTGTCTATTGGGCGCTTTGGCAAACCCAGAACCACATGGGAGTCTGGTGGGAGGTCATGCCCGCTCTCGCCTTGTTGATCGCCCTGTGGCGCCGGGAATTGGGACGCATTGCGCCGCTGACCTTGCTGGCGCTCGCGGGATACATTTCCACTGCGATGCAGGGACGCTTCCACCCCTATTATTTCGAAACCTGTTATCCGTTCTTTGCCATGTTTTGGGCCTATGTGGGTGTGAAAACGTTGGAAGGATTCATCCAGCTTCAGCGAATCTTTGTGCAGCGGCAATGGGCACTCGCCCGAGGCTTGTTATGGGTGGTGTTTGCTAGTCTCGTCTTCTCGGTGCTTCCGGAAGAGAGTGTGCGTGTTGTCGAACAGTACAGGTTTGCGGCGGACTGGTGGCGGAATCCGGAGGCCTCCTACAAGTCGTATTACTGGCAATTACCGCTGGAAAAAATCGGCGACCAAATGCGGGTGGTGGATTATCTGAAAGCGAATTCACTGCCCCAGGATGATGTCTACGTTTGGGGCACGGCGCCGCTCATCAATTTTCTGCCCCAGCGGGAGAGTCCCAGCCGGTTTGTGTCCAACCTGGGTGTAATGTCCACGTGGGCGCCGGAGAGTTGGCGTCAGGAACTGGCCCAAACTCTGGAAGAGAAGCGGCCCCGTTATGTTGTGGTCGAACGCCACGATATGGTTTCCACGCTCACCTTTACGAACAAGGACTCGGAACAATACCTGCAAGTCTATCCCGCCCTGGCCGGCCTTTTGCAGCGTCAATACGAGCCGGCCGCCAACTATGCGGATTTTGAAATTTACCAGTTGAAAATGTTGCGCCAACCTTCAGGTCGGCACATGCTGAAGTAGAGTTCAGCGCTACATTGCCAACACCTATTTCAGATTTCAATTCTACTGAAAGAGAGCGCGAGCAACGTGGCGGCGGTGAAAAGGGAAATGATAATTCCCAAGCGGAAGCCATGCTGCCGATAATCAAAACGGATTTCGTGAAGGCCGGCTTCGGCATACACGGCGCGGAAAATTTGGTTGGCGCAGATCACGGGCGCCGCGTGGCCGTCAAGGGTAGCTTCCCAATTGGGTTCGTACCGATCCAGCAAGACGACGTAAGCGGGACGCGTGAGTTGTGCCCTGAGGGTAACGGAATTGGGGTCGCGATGCACGATTTCCACCTGGCCCGCGGGTGAGCCATTTTCCACCGGCAGGGGCACGCCATGGCGTGCCCCTACCTCTGGTGATGTGCCGGGTGCGGTGGCGAGAATGACTGTGTTGAGCGCATCAAAATCCGGGGAAGCCAGATGGTCCAACGTCTCAGCGGAGCTTGTCGAGAACAGGGAATTGCCCGCCGCGTAGGTTCGGGGTACAAAGCACAAATCCTCATACAGGCGGCTGGGCAGCGATGAGCCGTTGAAGACGTCGCCGATGGCGCGGGTGGCGGCGGAAGCCGCCGGTGTGGGGCGGAGGATATACTTCACGTTGGTACGCCCCAGCATGCAGTCGACGAGCAAAGGGTCGATGTCCTGGCGATTCTGGAAGATCTCGACGTCGTAGAGGTAAGGGGGCAGCGAGCGCTCCAGATCCAGATTGATGCTTCCCTCCACCTGGTTGAGCATGGAGCCAGTGGCGAGTTGCAGCCGGGCTTGGAAGGCCCCTTGCGCCATGGGCCCGAACTCGGCTGCTTCCGGAACCGAATCGAAATTGATGTAGGTTTGCACATTCTTGGTGTCGGGGGCTTGAACAACGGGCCAGAAGGTGGCAACGCGATAGGTTCCGGGTGGATCCTTGAATTCCTTCAGTACGGGCGGCTGGTAGGTGAAGAAAGTCTTGGGTACCGTGGGATTCGCGGCGGAATTCACCACCACCAGTTGGCCGATGGCCAGCAGCGCGAAGGCATACACCCCCGGGCGCGCCCAGGGTTTCCCCTGCTCCATACCATAGGCCAAAACTATTCCGCCCAGGCAGAATCCGGCTACGCCGGGAAGTTGATAGCGCAGCATGGTAATCAGAAAATCGGGCATCTGGTGAAGGTTGAAGGGGCTTTCCCCCAGCGTGCTCAGCACCCATCGGGTTGGTGACATGATTACAGCGGGCAACAGCCAGGCCACGGCCAGGACGGCGAGGATGCCTCCGAGGAATACTTTGAGCGGCGTCAGCAACCGGTGGCCATGAGTCTTCCACGGCGAATCCGGGGAGCGTAAGGCGTCAAACCCCCACCCCGCCAGAATCGCCAGAAGCATTGTAACGAGCACCAGAAGCTTCACGGGATAGCGCACCACGGTAAGCGGCGGAAAAAGCAAATAGGCCAGAGCAAAGACCGGCGTAAAGTGGCCGAAAGAAAGTAGCAGGAAAACTCCCGCCGCCCCCGCCATGAAATTGCGGCGGCGGTCGCGTCCCAAAGCCCATCCCGCCAGCGCGCAGAAGACCGGCACGAAGCCGATAAAAACGGAAAGGAAGTAAGGAAGGTTGGAATCCGACATCAACCACAGCCAGCCGGTGGGGGCGGCGAAGCCTGAGCCGAAGAAGTCAGGCACAATCAATTCCGGCAAGGATAATGGATTCACCGCCCAATTGGCGGTCTCGCGAAAGCGCAGGCCCTGCAAGCCCCGGCGCGATTGGCTGAGCAAGTTGGAGGCAGGCAGGAATTGCGCCGCGCAAAGGAGCATCATTCCCGCGCCCACCAGGAAGAAAATCACCAGCAGGCGGAAATTAGGTTTCGACCAGAGTCTGGTCCATGCGCCGCACCGATAGAAAGCGTAGGCGAAGCAGAGGCCGAATGTCCCGAGCATGGTGAGCGGTTCACCGGCCAGCCACTGGAACGAGAAGATCACAATCAGCAGTATCCAATGACGCAGCCGCGAACTCGCAAGCGCGCGGTCGGTAACCAGCAGCGCCCAGGGAATCCACGCCGCGCAGGCCGACTCGTTATAAAGGTCGCCGAGGGAAAGCACCGGCCCGCTGAACATGAAGACGATGGCCGCAAAAAAAGCTCCCTGATAAGTCTGTCCCCACGAACGCGCCAGCACGTACACACCGATTCCCGCCAAGGCAAAATGCACCAGAAAGTGCATCGTGAAGGCAATATCAATGGGAAGAAGAACAATGAGCAGGGTGAAGGGATAGAAGAAGAGCAGATTGGGATTGGCCAGTACCGGCTGGCCGTAATTCAGATAGGGATTCCAGTAGGGAAGAAAACCCTGCCGGCAGAGATCGTGAATGAAGCGCGCACTGGGAAAAGTGTAATTGTAGACATCGCGATAGAAGAACATCGCGGAGGTAAAAGCAGCTTTCCAAAACATCCCCAACAGGCTCGCGATGAGCAGCAGGACTGCCCCCACGTCAGCGCGGGTGAACGGAACAGGGCGCACGGCCGCGTCGCGGGATTCCAGTGAAGTGTCGGTATGAATTGGCGTCATATCGATATGGAATACGAGACACTAATATACTCGGGGTTGACCATGCGCGCCATGATTCGAAAATCGCCAATCGCCAATCACCCGACGGCCCGATCACTCAATTTTCTCCGGTCCCTTGGCTTTGCGCTTTGCCGGGGTCTTGCGCTTGGTGCTCTTTGCTCCCGCCTTGGGGGCACGCGGCTTGCGAGCTTTGGGTTGAGCAGCGGGCTCCACCGGCACAATCACAACCTCCTCAATGACGTTGATCGCGGGCGGCTCTTCCGGCTCGGGGATTTCCTCCGTTAACTCTGCAGCCTCCCAATTCACGTCGGTCTCGACGGGCATGAGGAAGTCCGGTTCAGGTTCCGGTCCCAGCTCGTGTTCAAGCTCCAGCGGCGCCTCCGCCTCAACGGCAACCTCTGCCGGCGTCGCAGGAGTGGCGGCGGGGGCAGCACCACCAGCGGGGAAGGCCCGCCAAACCCCTTTGCGATCTCGATGCAAGCGCAGCCAACCTTCGCGCTGCGCCTGGTGGAGAAGATCCAGCAGGCTGCGAAAACCCGCCCTCTCATCGATGGAACTTCCGGCGGCTCGCAGGATTTGCCGAATCTGGCGCAGATAGAGCGGCCGGTTGGGCGCCTTCTCAAAATGGCCTGGCAACGCTTGCCGCAACGCGGCCAGCGTTTCCTCCGGACTCACGGGCCCAGCACCCGCCGGGGCCGGCACTGGCGCCGTTGCGCCGGGAGCAGGCGGCGCGCCGGCATCAGCCGGAGCCTCGCTTGCCGGAACTTCGCTTGCCGGAGCTGCGACCGCCGCTCCTTCTGCCTCCACCGCCGCAGCCTCCGCCACGGGTTCGGGAGCCGCTTCGCGAGCGCTCTCGCCCTCCATCGCCTCAACGAGGTAGCCGCGGTCCGTCCGGCGCATTTCCACCAGACCCGCTTTGCGAAGCTTCTGAATGAATTCCAGGAACGATCCGGCGCCGAAGTCGCGCTCGCTGAACGTGGCGTCAAGTTGCAGCAGCGTGCTTTTCAGCAGACCGAGTTGCGGGGCAACTTCGCGTTCCGCCAGAATCTGCAGGGCGCGCTGGATGTTCGGCATCGCCGTGGACAGTGAGCGGCCTTCGGCACTGCGCGCCGCCGTGCGCTGGGTGCGTGGAGTGCGCGCGCTGTCGCCGCCCGTTTTCAGCAGGTTCTCGTAGGAAACAAATTCGTGACAGTTCCTCTGCAAGATGCCGCTGGTAAATTGGCGCCCGCCGACCACAAACACCCGCTTGTCATACTGCTTCAGTTTCTCCACCAAGGCGATGAAGTCGCTGTCGCCGCCGACGATTACAAAGGTATTGATGTGGTTGTGGGTAAAAGCCATTTCCAGCGCGTCGAGCGCCAGATTGATGTCGGCGCCGTTCTTGTCACCGCGCGGCGTTACGCTGCGTTGCACCATGTGGATGGCGTGCTGCGTCATCTCGCGGCTGTACTCGCTGGCGCGCGGCCAGTCGCCATAGGCAACTTTGCTGACCACCTCGCCCCGCTCCTTGAGTGCCTCGAGGACAATGGAGACGTCAAAGTCTTTCCCCAGCGTCTCCTTAACTCCGATTTGGATGTTGTCAAAATCAATGAATACTGCGATCTTCAGCCTTTCTTCAGCCACAATTCCTTCTTTCACCTGGGTTACAGCCGTGGCTCACACCGCTCCGGCATTCCTCAGGAGGTTACTTTGCCCCTCTTATAATACTCCCACTGGTCAGATCTTGGCACTTCCTGAATTTGCCTGTATTCGTTCTTGGCATGCCGGGCAGGGGGCTAGAAGCAGGACAATTCTTGTCGACGGCCATTCCACTCTGTGTCCGCTTGTGGTAGCATGAGCCCAGCCGGAGCGTGGAAAGCCTCTATTTTCAAGTATTCACGGCTTTAGCAGAAATAGCAAGGTTGGTATTTGACGTGCTCCTAACAACGCCAGGACGGGTTCCGCGCTTTTGCCACATCAGGCCGCGTTGCGTCCGCTTGGGGGAGGATAACAGACAATGCGTAAGGACCAGCGGGGTTTCTCGCTCATTGAATTGTTAGTTGTTGTCGCCATCATTCTCATCGTCGTCGCGATCGCCATCCCCAATTTCCTTCGCAGTCGCATTGCCGCCAATCAAGCTTCCGCCGTCGAGAGCTTACGTGTCATCGCGACGGGGGAGGTTACCTATGCGAGCACTTACGGTACAGGCTTCTCAACCTCGATCCCCGTATTGGGTCCGCCGGCCGCCGGCCAGCAAGCAAGCTCGACCGCGGCAGGATTGCTGGATCAAGCCCTGGCCTCCAGCTATAAGAGCGGTTACGTTTTTGTCTATTCCGCGGGATCGTACAATCCCGCCACGAACACTTGGAATTCCTACACCCTGCTTGCGAATCCCTCGGTTTTCGGCCAGACGGGCACCGCGTACTATTACACTGACCAGACCTTTTTGATTCGGGCCAATTCCCAGACCACCGCAGGCTCCACGGATTCGGCCTTGGGCGACTAGGCGCCACGTCCTCCCGATACTTTCCGCGCTCTTCAATATCGCCTGACGCGGATTTCTCCTGCCGACCGTTTCCATCCCCGCGTTACATGCACGCGCGGCCGGCAGCCGGGTGATATCCCTTGACCCGCGCCTGCTTCTGCGTCATGTACTCGCCTTCCTGGGTTTTTCCGTACCACCTTGTGCCTGGGCAATGATATGTCCCGGAGTCCGTGTTGACCCAAACCTTCACATTGGGATTTTCCGCGCCCACCGGTTTGAGTGCCTTGGAGGAAAAATTCGTCGGAGCAGCGTGCCGCGCCACCCAGACGTGCCGGACGTAGATGCTGCCCAGCAGCAATACGCTGAGAGCCGCGGCCGCGCCGATCGCCCACCCTATGCGGCGAGGCGAGATGGCGGGCGCGAGTGGTGGCTCGGCGGTGGTGGTTGAAGTTGCGGCTTTGGCCAATGTCTCCGCCCCGGCCTCGGCATTCAGGGAATTCCCCTCAAGCGCAAGGGAGAGTTCGCGCACTTGGGGAATACGGTCCATAGGATCCTTCTCCAACGCATGGCGCAGGGTGGACTGGAGCGGCTCCGGCAGTTGCCCCAACCTGGGTGGGATGCCCATCATAATGTCCACACTGAGCTCGAAGGGCGTGACCCCGCGGAAGGGCAACTCTCCCGTGGCCATCTGGTAGAGCAGCACACCCAGCGCCCAGACGTCGCTTTGCCGGCTGGGGGGATTGCCACGCAACACTTCCGGCGCGAGATAAGCCAGCGTTCCCGCCGTCGCGCCGGCTTCCGCCAGGGGCAGGCAGGAGCTGGTGACTTCCGCCATGCCGCTGCGGGGAATGCGCCGGGCCAGACCGAAATCCAGAAGTTTGATATTTCCATCTGGAGTAACAATGATATTCGAACCTTTTAGATCTCCATGAATAATTCCCTGCTCGTGGGCAAAAGCCAGCGCGCCCGAAATCTGCCCGGCATACCGCGCAACTTGCTCCCGGGACATGCCGCCTTCGGGAATGAGGTCGGCGAGCGTCAGACCCTCGACGTACTCCATCACGATGTAGGCGCAACCGTCCTCCTCGCCCAAATCGTAAATGGCGGCAATGTGCGGATGGTTCAACGGGGAAGCCAGACGCGCCTCGCGCAGCAGGCGGGCCCACGCGAGTTCATCATCGCGAAGTGCATCCGCGAGTACTTTAACCGCTACCGGGCGTTCCAGGCGCAGGTCGCGGCCGCGATAAACCACGCCCGAGCCGCCTTCGCCCAGGCATCCATTAATCTCGTAGTGGGCTAGAGTCTGGCCAATCATCGGGAGCCGGCACTCCTCCGCCTGCCATGGTATGCCCAATGGGGAACCTAAGTCAAAAAGGTTATTGTTCAAATCGCCATTAAACGACAAAACTATCACGCAATAAGGGATAATTTGTCCGTTCACGACTGTACTGCCGGCCGCGCCCCAAGAAAAGATTTCACCACTGAGCTCGCAGAGGTCGCGGAGAGCAGACGGAGAAAAAATCTGAGTTGACCAAGGAGGGGCTGCGATTTCCACCCGCGCCAATGAAAGTTCTTTTCTCTGTGATCTCTGTGCCTGTGGTGAATTATTTCTTCGCGACTCGGTAAGATTTGCGGATGTAACTTTCCGCCCGCGAATTCCCGGTTGTCACATGTACGAGTAGGCCGTTACACGGCCATGTGCAGATCCAGACATCCCAGAACCCCGTTTCCGGGGAGCGAATTTGCCTTCTAATGTGTGGATGGTCTTCAGCACTTGTAAGGGTTGGCGACATAACCGTCAAGGTGATTGCGGGTTGCGGGGGAATCCAACAATACTTGGGTGGCGCATACATTGGTTTTTGCGTATGCGCGACTACCGGTACTACCTCGCTATTCTGACGCAGGGCGAGGCGCATAGCGTCTCGCAACAGCCTGAGCTACGGCTTACTCAAACCGCTCATCCCTTTCTTTCTCGAAGATGGTTTCCATTTGCCTTTCCATGTTGATCGCCTCGGCGAGTTGCGGAGCGTGTACACTGACGTTTTCTTTACGCTAGGAGAACACAGAATTCGTTGTCTCAACCAACTGGAAGAAGAATTTACGTAGGGGGGTATGTATTTCACTCC
>PLWR01000359.1:0-4519 GCA_003165615.1 Acidobacteriota bacterium
AGGCAAAGCAGGCGGTGGCGCCGCCGTTTTCGTAAATCTGGAATCCGTCGGAGCCATCGGCTTTCGTTCCGCCGCCCCACTCCTGCCGGGCTTCGAGATAATCGTCTTGCCGAATGGGAATCAGGTTTCCCGGCAGGCCGTATTCGAAGCGGGTATAACCCACGTCTTTCATTTTGGCGAGCAGGCGGTCCATGATCTTGTTCGCCTTGTCGCGGGGGATGAGCCCGTAAGTGATCGCCACGCTGTTCACAAAGGTGAAGTAGTAATCGTGAAGTTGGCCGTCTTGACTCTTCCAACCGGCCAGGACTCCGGTGGTAGGGTTGTAAAAAGTATCGTAGTAGACGGAGCGCAGCTTTTCTGCGCGTGCGGTGTAGAGCTTGGCGTCCTCAGGCTGGCCGGCGCGCTTGGCCAAATCCGCCATGTCGAGCAGGGATTTATAGGCGAGCGCATTCGAGTAGGCGTCATAGTGGCCAAAGCCGATATCGTCCCACCAATTGGCGGCGTGGCTCGAGAACTTCTTATCCCAAATGCCGGAATTGCCGCTGACAGGGTATTCGATCAGCCCCGTTCCCTCACGATCCATCGCCAGCATCGTGGTGGCCCACGCTTTAATTCCCGGATAGTTTTTCTTCAGCCACACGTCATCGTGGCTGCCGCGCACGTAGTCCGAGGAGGCCATCAGCAGCGAGGGGTAAGTGTCGGAATAATCGTAGGGTAGCGTCGCGTCGTTGGGAATGTATCCCACCTGGCCATAGGACTTCATGCCGCCGAGGTAACGGTCCAGGGTGGCCCGAATCAGGTCGAGCGCCGTCAACCCGGGGGCGAGTGGCGGCGTGCGCATCGCCACGGCCGAGTATTCAAACAGCGTAAAGCCCACCACGTCGCTGGCGGCATGATTGGCCAAGGCGCGGAATCGAGGCGCGAGTTGGAAAATGTCGAGCCAGTCGCGCCGGTAGCCGTCGAATCGAGGGTCCTGGGCAAGCTGCGGCGGGCCGGGCCAAATATCCACCACGTCCAGCGTGTACGCCACCTGCGGGATGGCCGCCGAGGCGCCGGGGATGCTCACTTTTACGAAATCGTTGATGCGCACCTTCTTGTCCTTGTGGCGCAGGGCGTCATACCCCAGCGATAATCCCTTGCCCTGGATGGCGGTGATTCGGAACGTGCCCAAATTCGGGAGGTGCAAGAGCGCGGGCAATCGAATGGTCCCATCATCGTTGAAGAGACCCAGCAACGTTCCTCGACTGACGTGCGGGTTGATGTCGAGCAGAAGTGCGGGCGCGGGATTGCCGGCGGAATAGGTGGAACGCAATTGCACCTGCCGGTCGGAGAATTCGAAAGACCACACGGGGGCAATTGCGGGTTGACCCGCGAGACGGTATTCGAACCGCTTCCCCACTTGCCGCACTTCGTAAGACTTGCCGGGCGCGGCCGGCGCTCGCAACGGATTCTTCTCGAGCTTCTTCTTGCCCAGGGAATCCACCGCCAATACCGAGAAGGCGGGCTGGTCGGAGGCCAATTCAATCCGCAGGAAAGAAGATTGGAATTGCGGCGCGGCGGCGGGCTCCTTGGCCACGCCTAGGGAGAATAAGAATGGAACAGAGATGAGTAGTGCCAGTCGCTTCAGCATTTGTCGCTCCATGAGAGTTTGATGACCGTGTTGCGGCCCGGAGTATAGGTGTGGGGTCAACGTGGTGTCAATGCGGAGTTGGCGCATTGCGGCGGAATTCCAAAAACAAGCCATTGAAAAAACGCCCCCGACCGACCGACTGGATTCCCGCCTTCGCGGGAGGCATCGGTGAGAACTCCTGGCGCGTCCGCCAGCAGGTATGCAGCGGGCTGGAGTTCTTGGGGATCCACTTAAATCAGGCGGCCAACCGCGCGCCCGCTGACGGCGACCGGGTTATCTCGTTACCCTGTTCGCGCGTCGCCGTGGTGGTAGTGAATACCAACGAGGGACTAATGGTGGCTCGAGAGACAGCTAGGGTTTTGGCCTCTTCATAGCGGATATTCCACCTTATCTGGCCGTAGCACAACGTTTGACAATCCATCGATAGCCATGAAAGGGTGTAATCCCCTTCATTTCGGTCTGAAGCCCACAACCGTCGCCGCAACTTACATCGGGACAATATGTCGCAGATTGAGGCTTAATCACCCCCCGATTCGGTTACGCCCTCATATTGCGATTACCGGTGCGCACCAGGGCGGGGTCTTCGTAGGGGACAAATAGTGACTTAGTTACCCAATCCTTAAAGTCTATTATCTGGATGGGGTGTCGGTATTGACTTGCGTCACTTAATTTCCCCGTGCTAAGCTCATCTGAAGCTTATCAAAGCCATGCAAGCATTTGAGAGGCGACCTGACGTTGGACCCTGCATCCCCATCTTGTATCTTGTTGGTTGATGACGACCCGGCAATCCTCGAACTCTTAACCACTAAGTTAAAATTCTCGGGCTATATTTCCCAATCCTGTGGCAGCGGGGAAGAGGCACTAAAGCTCCTTTCGAATCAATCTTTTGACGCGATAATCTCGGACCTGAACATGCCGGGGATGTCCGGCTTGGAGCTGCTCGCGGCAGCGCGCCAGCTTGTACCGCACACGGCTTTCCTGATGGCTACCGGCGTCAATGATGTCGCCGTGGGCGTCGCCGCCATGAAGCAGGGTGCGGCGGACTATATTCTTAAGCCCTTCCAAATGGAAGCCGTGGTGGCCAGTCTCCGCCGGGCGCTGGAAATGAAGCGCATGGAAGCGCAGCTGGAAGAGTACCGCCATCATCTGGAGAGCATGGTCGACCAGAAGACCCAGCAGCTCCAAGCCGCTTACGATGAGACGTTGGAAGCTCTGGCGGCGGCGTTGGACCTCCGCGACAACGACACGGCAGGGCACTCCCGGCGGGTCACCCTTTATGCCCTGGAGATGGCCAAGCGGCGCAATCTCCCCAGCGATCAGCTCAAACAATTGGAAAGGGGGGCATACCTGCATGATATCGGCAAAATCGGTATTCCGGATTCGATCCTCCTCAAACCGGGAAAGCTGACACCAGAGGAAACGGCTATCATGCGGAACCACGTGCAGATCGGGTATGATTTGATGAGCCGGGTGGCGTTTCTGGCCCCGGCGGCGCAAATCGTTCTCACCCACCAGGAGTATTATGACGGCACGGGATATCCTCAAGGCCTGGCAGGTGAAGAAATCCCCTTGGGAGCAAGAATCTTCGCCGTTGCCGACACTCTCGATGCCATGATGTCCGACCGGCCCTACCGGCGCGGACGGCCCTATTCGGTTGCCCGTGACGAGATTACAAGAGAGTCGGGGAAGCAATTCGACCCGCAGGTGGTGCAAGCGTTCCTGGCAATCCCGGAAGAAACATGGGTGAAAATCCACAGCGAGGCAGCGCGGATGTCGCCGGAACACTTGCGCGCGGCCACAGAGAAGCTGACCTCGAATGGAGTAAAATCTGAAGTGGGTGGCGTGCAAGACAGGGTGGTTCAAGCCGGGTGAAGAAGGGCGTCCGACCCAAGAATACCAGCCCATAAGCAGAGTTGTGAGGTACCTGGGAATGCAGGGATCGACGGGGCGTTGCCCTTTCACTGCATTCACGCTGGACCTTAGAGGATTTCTTGTCCCCACCCCTTTTTCCCATCTCAAGTTGCTGAAACGGGTTGACGCCGGCGGTTTTCTCTGCCATCGGTCTAACCCCACGGGTTACCACTGGCGGCAAGAGGAGGAAAAACGTGAAACTCCAAATCATGGCTGTGGATGATGAACCTGCCATATTGAGCGTGCTGAAGACCCAACTGGAATCCCTGGGGTGCAAAGTCATTGATGTCGTGGATAGCCGCGTGGCGCTGGAGCGGTTAAAGGAAGAGAAAGTTGATGGATTGTTCGTGGATGTCATCATGCCCTTTGTCGATGGCTTTCTCCTCACGCGGCAGATACGGCTTTCGAAACTGAACCGCCGTGTCCCCATTGTGATGCTCACCGGGCTGGACGACGCCGAGACCATGCGCAAGGGGTTTGAAGCGGGAGTGAACTTTTTTCTCGGCAAACCCTTCACCCGCGAGCGGGTTTACAACTTGCTCGGAGCAACCCGCGGAGCCATGGCGAGAGAGAAACAACGCTACACGCGACTCTCTTTCCGCACCGGGGTTGACTGCACTTGGGGAACCGAGCAGCAGAAGCGGTTCCGCACCAGCAGCGTGGACATTAGCGAGGGCGGGTTGATGTTAGCCCCTGCCGGAGGATTGGCTGTCGGCCAGGAGCTGGAAGTCGCCTTCGATCTCCCCAGCATCTCCCATGTCATCAAGGCGCGCGCCATGGTGGTGCGTGAGGTCCCGCCGATCGGAATTGGAATTCAGTTCCTGAAACTGAACGAGCGCGACGAAAGGGATGTGCAAGCCTACATCAGCGCCCGCATGGAGGAATGAAGCAGCGCCGGCCGGAACCCAAGCTTGTCCAAATTACGGTCCCGCCACTGCCCGATGACCTGCGGCTTCGCCGCTTGCTATGCGGAAAGGC
>PLWR01000359.1:4532-7807 GCA_003165615.1 Acidobacteriota bacterium
GGGGCGGGCCGGGTGACGGGGTCAAAAAGCTGGCGCGTTCCCCCTCGCAAGTTAATCAAAGGCCTCCGGTAGTGACGACACGATGCTCAGCACCTTCTCGACAAACAACTCAGGCGCTTCCAGCACGATTCCGTTCGAGAAGCGCACCATCGAGAATCTCTGCCCTCGCCCCCAAGGGGGCGAGGGTGGGGACTTCACCCTCGATCGTCCCTCCAGGTCAGCGCTGCCGACTGCCTTCTGCCTTCTCCCCAAAGTGCAGCCAGTGGTGCTCAATCGCTTCCAGGGTGCGCCCCTTGGTCTCGGGAACAAAGATGTAACAAAACGCGAAGGCTGCCACCGAGATGCAACCATAGAGCCAGAAGGTGTTCGCCGGCCCGGCGCGGTGGAGCAGCGTCAGGAAGGTCACGGCCACCACCCAGTTTGACCCCCATACCGAGAGCGTTGCCAGCGACATGGCTTTACCGCGAATTTTAGTGGGGTAAATTTCCGAGATCAGCAGCCACATCACCGGGCCCAGGCCGATGCCAAAAGCCACGCAGTAGCCAATCACCACGTAGAGCATCACGCCCCCTCCCCAATGTTGACGAAACGCCACGCCAATCAACGCCAGGGCCACCGCCATACCGGCCGTGCTCAGCAGCAGCAAAAACCGCCGGCCGAGGCGGTCGACCAGCATCATGGCAACCGCGGCAACGATAATGTTGGCCAGCCCGATGATCGCCGCGGCCAGAATGGCGGCCTTCGCCGAGGGATAACCCGACATTTGCAGGATGGCGGGCGAATAATAGATGATGGTATTGATGCCGGTGATCTGTTGAAAGATGGCAAGACCCACTCCTACTAATACTGCCACGCGAAATCCGGGCTTCAGCAGAATGCCAAACCCCTCCTGCTCCTCTTGCAAGGTGCTTTCCACTTCCGCCAACTCCGCTTCCGCTTCATCGCCCCGGCCCAGGCGGTGGAAATTCTCCAGCGCCTTTTCGCGAAAGCCTTTGCGCGCCAGCCAGCGCGGACTTTCCGGCAGAAAGATCATGCCGATCAGCAGGACGACGGCGGGAAACACGGCGCTGGCGAACATCCAACGCCAACTCTCCGATGACGCCAGGGCGTAATCAACAAAGTAAGCCACCCCAATGCCGGTGCCAATGGCGAGTTGATTGAGCGAAACCAGCGCCCCGCGAATCCGCGCCGGCGACATCTCCGCAATATAAAGCGGCACCGTCAACGACGCCATGCCGATGCACATGCCCACAAAGAAGCGGGCGATCGAAAACGACACCAGTCCGACGGCCAGCCCGCTCAGGACTGAAAACACGCCAAAACCCACCGCCGTCAGCAGCAGCATCCAGCGACGCCCCCAACGATCCGTGCTGTAACCCGCCAGGGCTGCTCCCACCAGCGCCCCCGCCAGCGCGATCCCCACCGCGAATTCCAACTGCACGTCCGTGAGGTGGAAGTCCGTGCGCAGAAAAAGCATGGCGCCGGAAATGACGCTGGTGTCGTACCCAAAAATCGCCCCTCCCAGAGCGGCGACGGCGGCGGTCAGCACGACGGTCACGCGGCTGGAAGCAGACCCTCCCGCCGATGGCGCTTTTGATCCAGTCCCCCTTGATGAGTGTTGTTCCATGAATTCCCCTGCGAGCAATCAAATCGCCTGGATGAATGCTTCGGCACGATCATCCGGCGCCAGCAGTTTACCGGAAAAACGCCCGGAGCGTTACCTTGATACGCAGAAGGCGCATCCGTTAAGGATAAAATGTGCATCGTAGAGTGAGGAGCATAGGGGTCCTGAACTTAGAAGCTGTGAAAAAACAAACAATCTCACGCAAAGACGCCAAGGCGCTAAGACTCGCCAAGATAAACTGGTTTGTTTCCTTTGCGTCCTTTGCGGCTTTGCGCCTTTGCGTGAAATGCTTTTGCCCGTTCGGAGATTTTTTCACAGCTTCTTGCGCCCTGACTGCGTTCAGGCGGGGACCTATCCTTTTCCTGCCCTCGGTACTTTTTTCATACTAGAATAGACTTTCGTATGGAATTTACCTTTCACGCCAAATCGGATGCCCGGAATAAGTGCTTACGACCCAAGCCCGTAGCGTTTGGAAGGAAGATTGCATCATACCCTTGTGCCCAAAACGCTGGAACACTCGATGGGAGGCCGGAAACATGCGCAAACAAGCCCTGCTCTACCTCATGATGACCCTGACGCTGTCATTCTCCGCGCGCGCCAGCTCGAACCGTGAAGACGACATCCACCGCATCCAGGATTCCGCCCAGATCTTTGAAGAGATACTGGGAACCCCGGACAAGGCCATTCCCCAGGACTTGCTGGAATCAGCGCAGTGTATTGCCATCATTCCCGCGGAAAAGAAGCTTGCCTTCTTCCTGGGCGGGAACTACGGCAAAGGCCTGGTGACTTGCCGCGCCGCCAAGAGCTGGAGCGCACCGGTGTTCTTGACCGTGGGCGGCGGGAGTTTGGGTTTTCAAATCGGTGGTTCCTCAACGGATTTCCTCCTGGTATTCCGCGGACGCCGGGGATTGCAAATGCTTTTGACCGACAAGTTTAGACTCGGGGGCGACATCTCCGCCGCCGCGGGCCCGGTGGGGAGAAGCGCATCGGCAGGCACCGATATTGAGCTGCACGCGGAAATCCTTACCTATTCACGGAGCCGGGGCGCCTTTGCCGGAATCAGTCTCGGCGGCGCCGTCGTGCAATCGGATGATACCGGCAATGAAGCCTTGTATGGCAAAGGTATTGGCAGGGAAGATATTCTCGATGGAAAGGTGGAGATTCCCGCCGACGCCATGGTTCTGGTGCAGGCCGTCAGCAAAGCCANNGTTGAGCGCGCCGCCCAAGGGGAAGAGATCGTCATCACCCGCCGAGGCAAGGAACGCGCCCGCCTGGTAGGCGCGACCGCCCAGGGCAAACGAAGCTTGAAAGAAATTATGGCTTCGCTCGCCGGGGTTCGCATGAAGCTGCCCCAAGGCACGACGGTCAAAGATCTGATAAACGCGGGAAGGCGCTATTGAGAAGCATATTCCTCAAACTCCTTACCCCCGCTCCCCAGCCAACCGCACACGCGCGTCGACAGCGCGGAAGTCCGCGGCTTGAGGGAAGACCAGCAGAGGGTTAATTTCTATTTCCGCAATCTCCGTCATGTCCTCGGCAAGCTGCGAAAACCTTTGCAGGAGTTCCGCGAGCGCGTCGAGATCCACGGGGGCTTCTCCCCGCACCCCTCGCAGCAGACTGAAGCCACGAATCTGCTGAATCATTTCGTGGG
>PLWR01000164.1 GCA_003165615.1 Acidobacteriota bacterium
TAATTATGCGCGGATGTATAGCAACGGCCTGTCCGCGCCGTGGCTCCGATTTCTGCGTGTGCTGCGACTCCGATTTCTGTCCGTGCCGTGGCTCCGATTTCTGAGCATGCTGCGACTCCGCTTTCTGAGCGTGCTGTGGTTGCGCTTTCTGCGCGTGCTGCGACTCTGCTCTCTGGGCGTGCTGCGGTTGCGCCTGGTGTTGCGCCGGCTGTGCTTTCCCTCCGCCTCCGCCCTTCTCCTCTCCTTTTTGTGCGAATGCAGGAATAGTGGTTCCGAGAAGTAAAAACAGAACTGCTGTGCTGATAACTCGATTGCATTTCATAGGTGTTGCCTCCATCTCCTCTCACATCTGCCTCTCACCGGATACTCGAGGTACACTTGTTATATCGTTTATGCGCAGGGGTGTCAGTTCATTGCGGCTCACTTATGAGGTCAAGAAAGCTGATCCCAGCGCGGACCTGATCTATAGGCCCGCGGTTCGTCCCGGAGGCACCGTCAAAAGGCCGCAGACCTTGGAAAGCGGGTCTGCGCTCAGTTGAAATGGATGGGCCGTTCAACCCAGGCCGATGAATCGGTGAAGAAATCCCTGAATGAGCAAAAGCATATCGCCAGAGGCGCAAAGGCGCAGAGGCCGAAAAGAAAACAAAGCAGGGGTTTATTGCGAATCTCTGCGCCTCGGCGTCTCTGCGCGAAATTGTTTATTTTTTCACAGCTTCGATGGCCTGGGCTGGGGTAGGTCGCCCCCTTGGGGGTCAACAGCGGGTAACGCAGTCCCCGCGTGAAGATCGCATAGATGATCCGGTCGACGCTCTGGACGTTCGTGAACACCACCATAGGCCGGGTTCGACGCCGAATCCCTAGCCCGCGCTTGCCAAAAAGCTCTTATGTGACTACAATGTAAGCACGAGGTCATTGATGGCTATGAAGGTTGAACTTATCCGTGTTGGAAATTCGCGAGGTATCCGAATCCCCAAGCCCATCATCGAACAGTGTGGCTTCGAGGACAGCGTTGAACTTCGGATCGAAAACGATCATCTCGTGATCGCACCGGTCCGTCTGCCGCGCGAGGGCTGGGAGGAAGCATTCCGCGCTGCCGGCTCTTCCGCCCACGATGAACTGCTGCTCGACACTCCATCGAGTCGGTTCGATCGGGAGGAGTGGCAGTGGTAGGCGACCCACCGCGCTTGGATGAGGTCTGGTTGGTATCTCTGGATCCGACGCAGGGGGCGGAAATCCAGAAAACCCGCCCCTGCCTGATTGTCTCACCCGATGAGAGCAACCGCCACCTGCGGACCGTCATTATTGCCCCCATGACCACCGTGCCGAGACCTTATCCGACGCGCGTGGCGCTCACGTTTCAGGGCAAGCAGGGGCAGGTGGCGCTTGACCATCTCCGCGCGATCGACCGGCAACGTCTGGTCCGCAAGTTGGGCAGGATTTCCCCGAAGACAGCAGCCGTAGTCTCGGCGGTTCTGGTCGAGATGTTTACCCGCCAGAGAACATCGCCAGCGTAGCAGACCTGCTTTGTGGAAGGTCCGCGGCCCTTGGGTGCGACCTGAGAAGAGCCGCATTGAAAAGCACGTCTGCGCCAGCCGCGAGGGGTCCCCGTGCCTCGGTCTTTCCCCTCTAGGGATACGCCTCAGTGACCGGGCAACGTCAAAGCGCCAAAATGATGCCGCGGATAACCACGCTTCGCGATGCGCTCACCGGATTCCAAGTTCTCTCTTGACCTCACTCCACGGGACGCCGGGTTTGTCCCCGTTTCGTTTGATGGCGGCGTTCAGGTCGCGCAGGTCCTCCAAATCTTCGACCCTCCGGCGGAGACGCGCAAGCTCGGAATGAAGCTCGCGCACGGTGGGACGGTTCGGCTTGCGTTGTCTTGCGGTTTTATTCATAGGCTTCTCTCCGATGCTTCACAGCCTACACGAAGATGACCGAACCCTCCAGCCGGAACAAGAGACGATAGCTCCGACTCGCAGGCGATACTTGTGTTCGCGTGCCGTGAGCTTCTTAACGTCGCCCGCGAGGCCGTTCTGCAAGGCATCGAGTCGCTGGCCGATATTCCGCCGCAAAGGTTTTGGCAACGCGCGGAGCTGCTCGCGGGCTTCGTCGCTGATCAGAAGGCGGTAGCGCGCGCTGGAATCGGTTCTGCGTCCGCCGCCGCGCTGACTCGATTGGTCTGCCATCGCTTCCGGTACCCTCAGACCGCAGTGGCATTGTATCCGATCCCACGCTCACCCCATGGATTCCTCCTCCGGCCTAAGGCTGATGCCTCCCATGCAGAGCACACCCCGATGCATCGGGGTGCCACCGTTATGAATCCAGAACCGGCCAAGGATAGGGCGCGGTGACAGAGATGTTGCCCGGGTTTGTGGGGGGCATACATTAAGGTTAATGTGCGAGCCACCCGCGGACTCAATTGGCTTACGTCTACGTGCTTGACGGGCATGCCTGCGGTGGGGTGCGGTGGGGATAGTTGGAAAAGAGCACCTATGACCATTCAGATCACCAGACCCGAAGTCGAAGAGTTGATCAATCAGCGTCTCCAGAGCGGCGTGTTCAAGGATGCTGAGGATGTCATTCTTCAGGCGCTCCAGTCTTCTCCGCCCACGACGCCGCTGCCCGACACGCCGCCCGCGAAAGATATCGTCGAACTCTTCGCGGCGTTGCGCGGCCTCAATCTGGATTTCGGCCGCAACCCATCCAGCGGACGGCCGGTAGACCTGTGAACGGATATCTGCTTGACACCAACGTCCCTGCAGAATTCAGCCGGGATCGCCCCGAGCCTCGCGTTGTGGAGTGGCTTATTGACCTCTGTATAAATAATGCAATAAACTAGCGCAAAAAAGGGGGAGATCGGATTGCACGATGCAGCCGCGCAGTTTCTCGGGTGAGGTACGGATGGCGTTGATCGATCGGATGACATCATCCGTCAACTCATCGACGTCGTGGGGGCAGCTATTGGCCAGTTCCCGTTTGGCGAGAGACCAGACGCCTTCATCGGGATTGAGTTCCGGGGCATAGGCGGGAAAATGCTCGATGTGAAGACGCGGGTGTTGCCGGAGCAGGTGGTGGAGCGGGGCCCCCTGGTGAGTGGAGGAATTGTCCAGCAAAACCATCAACGGGCCGCGCAGATGCCGCAGCAATTCACGGAGAAATCTGCAGACCTCCTCTTGCCCGATGTTGTCAAAGTAGAGCAGATAGTAGAGGCCCAGGTGCTGCCGCTGGGGGCTCAACGAAATTCCGGAAATGACGGAGATCTTGTCCCGCCGCCCCTGGCGATGACGATGCACGGGAGTTTGGCCTTGCGGAGCCCAGGTCTTGACCACGTTGGGAATCAACAGGAAGCCCGATTCATCGACGAAGACTAAATGGGCGCCCAGCCGCGCAGCTTTTTTTATCCGCCGCCAGTCCTTTTGTTTCCAGCGCTCGATAGCTTGCTCCTTGCGCTCCAGCGCACGTCGTTCGGGCTTCTGCGGACTCCATCGCAAACTGTGCATCAACCGACCGACATGGTCGCGGTGATACTGAACCCCAAACTCCTGCTCAATCACCGCCGCAATGCGGGCCGTGGTCCACAGATTGGTTCGGTAGCCCTGCGCCATCGGTCCTTGCAGGAGCAAATTGACCAAGCGTTTTCGTTTGGCCGGGTCCAGCTTCAGAGGACGGCCGGGAGAACAGCGTACCCGCAATCCCTGATCTCCCCCCCGCCGCCGGGCATCACGCCAGCGCATCACCGAACTGGCATGGCATCCGATGCGCCGCCCCACTTCGTTGAGAGAATAACCGGAATCCAGCAACGCCAAAGCCCGCTTGCGCCGGTCTTCCAACAAATCCGCACTCCCCTTCAGTCTGGGCATAGGTGCTCTCCTCCTGAGCACCTATTATTGCATTCTTTATGCCGATGTCAATAAAACCCAACCCGCAACGATGCTCTTTCTCAGCGCTGTCACCATTGGTGAAATCCGCAAGGGGCTCATCGTGCTTCCCCAGGGCCGCCGCCGTACCGAGTTGGAAGCGTGGTTTCATACCGATCTACTGATCTGGTTTCGTAACCGCATCCTGCCCGTCACGCACTCCATCGCTGATCGCTGGGGCGTGTTGGATGGTCAATGCCAGTTGAAAGGAACGCCTCTCAACACGGCGGATGGCATGATCGCCGCCACGGCCCTTGAACACGGTCTTACCCTCGTGACGCGCAACGTGAGGGATTTTGCCGGCCTCGGCGTCGTTCTTCTCAACCCCTGGGCCGCGGTGTGAATCTTCACGCCGCGGCGCTGCGCCCTCCTGGAAACAAGAACCTAAACAACCTCGCGCGTGGCACCGTTAAGAAGCCAGAACCGGCCACGGATTGGACGCGGTGGCACAGATGTTGCCCGTGTTCGTGTGGCGCCCCGATACATCGGGGCGCCATCCGCCTAAGCCCCAAAGGGGCGACCTACCTCAGCCCGGGGCAACGCCCCGGGAATCAAGGAACAGTCTCAGGCTCAAGCCCTGAAGGGGCGTGCTAATTGAGACCCATGCCACGATTGCTATCGAAGACGAACGATATACTTGAGATTGAAGGCAGGTCGTAGGTCGCCCCATCAGGGCTCAGTTGCAAGGGATGGGCCGTTCAACCCAGGGCGATTGGCCTGGGCTGTGTTAGGACACTGCTGTCCAAGATAATCGCTAGCCCTGTACGTCGCCATTGCAGGGAAAGGCTTTAGG
>PLWR01000278.1 GCA_003165615.1 Acidobacteriota bacterium
TTTAATTATGCGCGGATGTATAGTAACCCCGGATTCTTTGCCTCCTTGTGCCGCTTATACCCGCCTATAGCCGGTGTCTTGAAGTTCCTTTGAACGGACACATTGTCATGCTATTTTCGCCTTTCGCCTTATTGTTGTAGCTGGCTTTGTTTTCATTAATATGGTGGGTTTGGGAGAGGAAAAACGCCACCTCTTGCCCTTTGTTTTCAAAAAGATACTGGGTTTGGGAGCTTTTTTGAAAACGGGCAAGAAGTCATGGCAAAACTGGGGGGCGTTGAGACGGAGCAAGCACCATGAAATTCCTTGCTACTCACACGGAGTATAGCCTAGATATCTCATGTTGTCAAGAGGAACAATTGTCCGAGGCGCATCGGTACTGGTGTCATTGGGAATGGGAATGCCCTTTCGAAACACCGGTCATTCCCGCCTGCGCGGGAATGACTGCACTTGGAAGGATATGCGTCTCGCCAATGACACCAGCACCTATGTCTGCGGCACTCTCCCCGCCGCGCCCCCACAAAGGACAAAGATATCGAAGTCTGGCGGGGAATCCATGCCAATCATCGCAGCGTGATTTCTGCAAACTCAGGAGCAAGAATCAGTGGCGCGCTTCAGATGACCTTTGACATAATTCTGGAAAGCCGCCTCAAGCTCGCGCGTGATTTTCCCAGGTGCGGGGTATTTCCACTTGGGCTGAATGCTTCCCACGCCGGCAACTTCGCGCGTGGTGGAGCTAATAAAAACTTCTTCCGCCGAATCCAGGTCCTTGGGAACAAGGTCCTGTTCAACGAGTGTGTATCCTGCCGCGGGAATGATCTCGAGTAGGGCCTCGCGAGTTATCCCTGGCAGGCAACCGGACGTCAAGGGCGGCGTCAGAATCTCGCGGCCACGCACCAGGAAAACATTGGCCGATGTGCATTCCGCCAGGTGGCCCTGCTCGTTCAGCAGCAGCGCGTCGTCGAAGCCTTCGCTGTGGACGCGTTCCAGAGTGCCGGCGTTCTGCACCCAGGAAAGCATTTTGGCCCCCGCCAATTTCCCGTGGGAAAAGATCCCGTCGGGAACGACCAGGAGCTTGTGCGACGCCGGCCATGTGGCCAGTTCGCGCGTAAAGATCAGCAGGTCGGTGGCGGGGCAGCCGGGTGCGTCAGCCCAAAATCCACCTTGATTCTTGATAAAGGAAAGCCGCGCTGCGCATTCCGGCCGCTGGTTGGCGGCGGCGAGCTTCACGATTGCCTCCCAGACGGCTTCCTGGTGGTAATCGAGCGCAATACCCAGGCGTTCCGCGTCATGCGCCATCCGCTCCCAATGGCGGTCAAAGGCAAATGGGACGCCCTGGTAGATACGCAGGGTGGTGAAGACTCCCCAACCCATCAGCAGGCCCATCTGCCCGGGAGAAAGGCGTGCCTCCGCGAGGGGAATAATCCGGTCGTTATGATAGATGAGGGAATCCATGTTGGTGATTTGCCTTTATAAGTTCTCAGTTGTCAGTCTTCAGTTGTCAGTTCTTAAAGGCCCAAATCCAAAGATCCAATGTTCGACCAGCCAAATCGAAGATCCCGGCGAGTTTTCCAACTTCGACTTTTGCCTTAACTGATGACTGAGGACTGATGACTGCCTACTTCCTTCGCTTGCCCCAAAGCGTCGAAGAGCGGTTGCGCCTTCAGCATAACCTCTTCATATTCCGAGACGGCGTCCGAATCGTAAACGATCCCGCCACCCACGTTGAACAATGCCTTTCCTTGCTCAATGATCATCGTGCGGATCGCGACGTTAAAATCCATTCTACAGCGGTCTTGGGCCGCCGTGCGGCGGATTATTCCGATGGCGCCCATGGAAACTCCGCGCGGAGTCCGCTCGATCTCCGAAAGAATTTCCATGGCGCGGATTTTGGGCGCGCCGGTGATGGAGCCGCAGGGGAATAGCGCGCCGAGGATTTCCAGGATTCCTGCCCCGGGTCGAAGCGTTCCCTCAACGTGCGAGATCAGGTGAATCAACTGGGGCAGCACTTCCGTCTCCCACAATCGCGTCCGGATGCTGGCATAGTCGCAAATGCGTCCCAGGTCGCTGCGAAGCAGGTCCACAATCATCAGATTTTCCGCGCGGTCCTTTTCGCTGGCGAGGAGCGTTTCCAGGGATCGCTCCGGATTGTGCCGGTCGCGTGCGATCGTTCCCTTGATGGGGCTAGTTAGAATACGATTCCCCGTGACCCGGAAAAATCGTTCCGGTGAATTGCTCAGAATGGTGCGTTCCGGGGTTTTTATGAAGGCGCGGAAGGGAGCGCCACTGCATCTCATGCGGCGGTAAACCGATTCGGGAGGTTCGTCGCCCAGCTCGGCGCGGAAGGGGATCGTCAGGTTCGCCTGGTAGATGTCCCCCGCCGCGATGTAGGAGCGAATCCGTTCCACGGCGCGGCGGTACATTTTGAAATCAGTGCCGGGGTCAACGCGAACGGCATCAAGCGACGGAGGGGCGCAGGTTGCAGCTACGCGGAGGCGCTCGATTCGTGGGTAGTATGCGAAGGAAACATCGGGCAGCGAAGGGTGCGCGGCGAGCGGCAGACGTTCGATGTACCGCGCGAGTTCGTAGGACAAAAACCCTATCGCGGCGCCGTCCGGATATTTCCGGGTTTCGCGATCAAGCCACGATGGCAACCCGGCAAATGCATCTCCGGAACCTTGCAATACACTGGACGGATCCGTCGCTACCCAGCATTCATCCGGGGTTTCATCCAGCCACCGGCCTTCCAGCACGACAGGCCGCGCCTCCGCCGGCCGCGATAATAATTCATCAAGTCTGTGGCTCGGCATTTTTAGGAAATGTGCTTGCCTGTTGCTTACCAAGGGATGTGGACGGTGAGCGGATAATTCAGTCGCAGGCGGCATTGGGTGTCGGGAGGCATGTTCACTTCCCGCCCGCGACGCCAGAGAGCTTCGTAGCTGATCAGGACGGCCCCACCCAACGGAAGCGCCAGGGACGCACCGGCTGAGCCCACCGCCGCCATCTTCAGAGCGCCATACGTACCCAACGCAGCGAACCCGCCGGCCAGCGTCTTCCACGAGGTCGTCCGATTGCCCACCAGGTGACCCTCTCGATCAAGGTGAATATCGAGCATCTCGGGGTGCTCCAATGCAGCCAAAACGGCGGCAACGGGTTTTTCTTGTCCGTCCGGAAGGGTGATTCGATCAAATCGCATGCCCAGCTCGGCTGAGTGATGCATGTGACCGGCATTGCGGATCAGCGTGATGTGACCGTCCAGCAAGCTTCCGGGGGGCAGGGCGAGCTTCCCTTCGACGAAAACGGGCTTCAAGACTTCGGCAATGACGGGGTCGTTGACGTGGTTGATTTGAGTATGAATTCCGGACAAGACCTGGACTTTGACTTCCGTCTCGGCGGGAACCGTTAGTGCGGCGGGCTCGGTTACGCTCGGGCTTTCTCCAAAGGTCATGCGGTGAGACAGAGGCGCGCTCAGATTGTCGTCCTGAGCCATGGCTGCGAACGCAAAGACCAACATGAAGACAGCGGCTCGCCTGACATTCACCATCGCAAAATCCTCTCTGTGGTCCAACCCCATACGTTCAGTCTTGGATACTTCGGATGGCACTTTGCCACGCCCCGTGACGATTTGCAAGTTTACCCCGATTTCTCTTGCCCCCAGCATTGTCGCGCTTGGGCAGTTGAAAATCAAGCGAAAGGTGGGCAAGCAGGAGGCGAGAAGAGAGTTGATTCTCGCAACCTATTGAAAACAAAAAGGCCCAACCACTAGGGTTGGGCCAGGAAATGGAGAAGCGGATGCCGGTTATCCGAGCTTTGTGACCTTGTCGGCTTGCGGTCCTTTTTGCCCTTGTACGATCTCGAACTCTACCGTGTCGCCTTCTTGCAAGGTCTTAAATCCTTCACCTTGGATGGCCGAGTAATGGACGAAGACATCAGCTCCGCCGTCCTGGCCGATAAACCCATACCCTTTGCTGTTGTTGAACCACTTTACCTTACCTTGAAGTCTTGCCACTTGCGCCCTCCTTGATTTTGCTTGGGGGTTGCGGCTCCCGGAGAAGTGCCCAAAAAGAAAAAAGCCGAAGATCTATTCGATCCCCGGCCGCTTATTTCTATGAACACTTTCCCCACCTGAACACTTTCCCAACTCCCTCGTAAATAGAGATAACTTTTCTACCCTCAATTTGTCAAGAAAATTGTTGCGACAAACCGTTTCCAAGGGTGATTCTCCCCTGCGAAAATCATGACGCGACCAATCCTCCACCAAAGAGCAATAGAATTCCTACCAGTGTTTTCCCATCACGGATCTCATTGCTTCGAATCATCTCCATTACTTTGCTGATGGTAAAGAATCCCACTTCGATTCGCTCGTCGGCATCGGGCTGGCCTATGGACGTGGTCAGATCCCACGCTTCAACCAGATGCATCTTTTTACTCAGGATGCCAGGGCTTGGGTAGAATTCAAGCAGCGGCTTGATGACGTGGGCACGGTACCCGGCCTCTTCCCGCAACTCGCGGCGCGCGCTCTGGCGCGGGGTTTCACCCGGCTCCATGCCGCCCGCCACAAGTTCCCAAAGGGTTTCCTTCACTGCGTGCCGGTACTGGCGGACCAGGATCAGGCGGCCGTCAGGAAGATGGGGAATCACCACAACCGAACCCGAATGGCAAACAACTTCGCGCGTGGTCTCAACGCCTCCCGGTTCAATCACTCGGTCAACTTTCAATTCCACCACTCTTCCCCGATAGATGGTTTTACTGTTAAGGGTGCGGGCGCGTTTTTGCACGGATTTGGCCTCAAAGATCGAAAATGCCGCTGCATGCGGAGGCATCCAGTATAACATCGTCTTTTTTATGCCGCCGAGGGTGGCAGGGCCATTCTCCGCAGGTCTAACGTCAGCTATAATGCCTTGGCAGGTGAACCGTCGTGTGCAGAGTGGTCCGCGCCTCGGGCCACAGAAGGGATTAATGCGGCATGAAGATTACGGCGTTGATTGTGGATGATGAACAGCCGGCTCGCGACGAGTTGGCGTTCTTACTCAAGAGCTTTTCTGACGTCGAAGTGGTGGGCCAGGGAAAGAACGGCGTGGAAGCCGTGAGCCTGGTGCGCGAACTGAATCCGCATCTGGTGTTCCTGGACGTACAAATGCCCGGCGTCGACGGCTTTGGCGTGATCAAACGCCTGTTGGAGAAGAAAACCCCGTTGCCATTTTTCGTTTTTGCCACAGCTTATGATCAGTACGCCGTGCAAGCCTTTGAAGTGAATGCCATCGATTACATTTTGAAACCGGTTGCCAAGCCGCGCTTGGAAAAAGCCATCCTGCGAGTGCGCCGCATGCTCGAAAATTCCGACACCACAAGCCAGAAACTCGACCGCCTGGTGCAGATGGTGGAGCAACGCCCGGTGGCTCAAAAAGGTAAGCTCGTGGTCAGAAGCGCCAACCGGCTTTTCCTGGTCGATTCAGATGAAGTCATTTATGCCAGCATCGAAGACGGCGTCATCAGCATCGTTACGCGTGAACTGGAGGGTCAGTCCAACTACCGCACCGTGGAGGAACTCCAAGCCAACCTCGATCCCAAGGTTTTCTGGCGCGTCCATCGCTCCTTTCTGGTAAACGTGAACCGCATCAAAGAAGTGGTTCCCTGGTTCAAAAGCTCCTACCAGCTCAAAATGGAAGATCGCAAGCAGACGGAAATTCCCGTCAGCCGGGCCCAAACCCGCAAGCTGCGTGAGTTGCTGAACCTGTAACTCCGACAGCCCTGGTTTTTACCGGTTCTTGCAAAAGTAAACCTGGATTGCCCGCAACAGCCCTGCCATCGTGGATTCCTGCGCCTCGATGGTAACGGTAAGGCCGAGTTGGCGGAGGGTTTGCGACGTGATCGGGCCAATGGAAGCGATGGCGGCGCCGCGCAGTGTTTCCGCGAGTCGATCCTCGCCCAACAATTTTGCGAAATTCGTAGCAGTGGATGAACTGGTGAACGTAATCGCATCCGGCGGCGGGGTAAGCAGGCGGGCGAGTTCGTCCGGGGAGATTTCCGGCATGACGGTCTGGTAAGCTTCCACCACTTCCACACGCGCTCCCCGCTCTTCGAGCACCCGCGGCACCACGTCACGCGCCACCCGTGCCCGCGGAATCAGAAACGCTTTGCCTCGCAGATCGCTGCCTCCAAGCGCGGCGAGCAATCCCTCCGCCACGTACTCCGCCGGCAACAGATCAACCTTCACGCCGGTGCGTGCGAATTCAGCCGCGGTTGCCGGGCCGATAGCGCCGATCGTCAGTCCCTTCAAGGCACGTACATCGCGACCGGACGCGGCGAGGCGTGCCAGGAAATTCCGCACCCCATTCGCCGACGTTACCAAAAGGTAGTGAAACTCTTCCAGCCGGCGGATGGCACTATCAAGCGGCTCCCACGAGTCCGGCGGCCGGATCTCGATGGTGGGGATCTCGATGACTTCGGCGCCCAGGGCCGCCAATTCCTCGCGCCACACGCCGGCCTGTTCGCGCGCACGCGTTACGGCGATGCGTTTGCCAAACAGCGGCAGTTGTTCAAACCAGTTCAGGCGCTTTCGCAGGTTCACCACCTCACCAATGACCGTGATAGCAGGGGTCATGACGGCGGAGGCTTTGGCGGCGATGTCCGCCAGGATTCCCGCAATCACCTTTTGCTCCGGCAAGCTGCCCCACTGAATAACGGCGGCGGGCGTGGCAGGCTCGCGTCCGTGGTTGATCAGGGCCTGGGTAATGCGCGGCAGATTTCTCACCGCCATAAAGAAAACCAGCGTGCCGGGGCAGGTCCCCAGATGCGACCAATCAAGGCGCGAGGATTCCTTCTCGGGGTCCTCGTGCCCGGCGATGAAGGTTACGGTGGAAGTAATATCACGGTGCGTTATAGGTATACCTGCATAGGCGGGGACAGCGTGGCCTGCCGACACCCCCGGCACGACTTCAAACGCGATGCCGGCATCGGCGAGCGCCTGCGCCTCTTCACCCCCGCGCCCGAACACAAACGGGTCGCCGCCCTTCAAACGGCACACCAGCTTTCCCTCGCGGGAGCGCGCCACCAGAAGTTGGTTGATGGCGCTCTGGCGCAGGCGATTGGCTTCTCCGCGCCGGCCCACGGCGATCTTCTCAGCATCTGCCCGCGCCAGGCGCAGCAACTCTTTATTCACCAGAAAGTCGTAAACGACGCAATCGGCGCGCTCAAGAATTTGTTTTCCTTTGAGCGTCAACAGTCCCGGGTCTCCGGGTCCTGCGCCAACGAGATAGACTTTGCCGGGTGTCATCGCACGATGTCCGTAGTGGTTGGCGGCAAAAAGACGAAAATCGAAAATGGAAACTCGAGACTCGAACCGATTTTCGATTTTCGAGTTTCGAATTTCGACCTTGCCGCCATGGTCAGTGAATCTCCTCGGTGAGGGAGTCGAGTATTTCCCTCGCGCCCTGGCGTAAAAGGTCGTCCGCCACCGCGGCGCCCAGCGCTTCCGGGTCGGCTGCCGGGCTTTTCGCCTGGGCGCGAATTACCTGGGTCCCATCGAGGTTGGCAACGAGCCCTTGCAATTGCAAATGGCCATCTTTGGCTATCGCGTGGGCGGCGATGGGCACCTGACAACCGCCCCCCAGGCAGCGCAGCACGGCGCGCTCAGCGCGGACAGCCTGGTGTGTGGCTGGGTGATCAAGATGCGCCACGGCTTCGCGCGCGCGCGAATCGTCAGCGCGGATTTCAATGCCCAACGCCCCCTGGCCGACCGCCGGGCACATCTGGCTAATGCTGAAGTAACTTGTTATCCGCTCAGTCAGGCCCAAACGGTGCACCCCGGCTGCGGCCAACACCAGCGCCTCGCAATCACCACGATCCAGCTTGCGCAGTCGCGTGTCCAGGTTCCCTCGCATTGCGACATAAACCAGATCGTTGCGCAAAGCGCGCAATTGCGTCTGTCGCCGCAGACTGCTGGTGGCAACCCGGGCGGCGGGTGGCAGTCTCTCAAGGGATTGGCCGTTCAGGGCGATGAACACATCGCGCCCATCCTCTCGCTGCGGCACCGCGCCGAGTACGAGCCCGGCGGGCTGTCCGGTGGGCAAGTCCTTCAGGCTGTGTACTGCCACGTCGATTCCCCCCGCCAGCAGAGCCTCTTCAATCTCTTTGATGAAAAGGCCCTTGCTCCCCGCTTCCGCGACCGTTTGTGCCATGGAGGCGGGCAGGGTTTCGCCGGGCGCGATAGCCTGCAGCTTGTCGCCCGTCGTCTTGATGATACGGGTTTCTATTTCATAGCCCGCGGCGGCAAGCTGGTCCCGAACCCAGTGGGCCTGCCACAGAGCGAGCTTGGAACCGCGGGAGCCGACGATCATTCGCATAGGATGTTCGTTGCGCGCAGATTGAAAAGCGTGAAGCTTAAAGGGTAAAGGTTAAATGCGGGGGTTTTATCCTTTATACTTTGATTTTCTTTCGTCACTTTCTTTCTCAATTCCCCAATCCAAAAATCTTGTGGATCAACCGTACCAAAGCTGCGTTTTCAGGTTCGCCTGCTCCACTCTTAAGTTCGGTAATGGGTCCGTGGAGAATTTTGTTCATGATGCCCCGCGTTAGTGCGTCCACAAGCTGGCGCTGCTCCGGAGTCATATTTGCCAGCCGCCCCTGATAGCGTTCCATTTCCCCCGCGCGGATTTGGTTCAGGCGGTCCTCCAGCGCGACGATGGTCGGCACCACCTCCCGCGACGCCAGGCGCTTCAGCGTCTTCTGGACTTCCTCTTGAATGATTTCCTCAGCCCAAACGGCTTCCCGCTCGCGTTGCTTCTTGTTGGCCTCGACGACGTGCCCAAGGTCGTCGATATCATATACAAAGACATTATCCAGCTCATTGACAGCCGGATCAACGTCGCGGGGCACGGCGATATCCACGAAGAAAATGGGCCGGTTCTTGCGCGCGCTCAGGAGCTTTTCCACCTGGTGTTTGTTGATGATGGCCTGCGGCGAACCGGTGGAGCTGATGACGATGTCCGCCTGGCTCAGGTATTCGAAGAGTTGTTCGAAGGGCACCGGCGTGCCGTGAAATGCCGCTGCCAGCTCTGCCGCCCGTTCATAAGTGCGATTGCTTACCAGTATCTTACTGGCGCCGCTGCTCAGCAGATGTTTGGCCGCCAGTTCGCTCATTTTGCCGGCGCCCACGACGAATATCGTTTTATCCTGGAGGCCGCCAAAGATTTTCTTTGCCAGTTCCACGGCCGCGTAAGAGACGGACACCGCCGCCGATCCCAGAGCCGTTTCCCGCCGCACGCGCTTCGCCACCGCCAACGCCTGGTTCACCACGTCATTCAAGGTGCTGCTCATCCCACCCGCAGTGCGCGCCGTAGCGTAAGCCTGCTTTATCTGTCCCAGAATCTGTGGCTCACCAAGAATCATGGAGTCAAGGCTTGATGCCACACGGAACAGGTGCTTGACCACGTCCTGCTGCCGGAGACGGTAGAAGAAATGCGCGAAGGGGTCCAGGTCACAGTGGTGATGGTCTGCCAGGAAACGGCGGATGATGGATTCCGCATCCACTTCATCCTCGGCAGAGGTTGTGACTTCCACACGGTTGCAGGTGGAAAGAATCATACCCTCGCGGATACCCTCGCGATGCACGAGATCGGACACGGCTTCAGCGAGCTGCTCGGCCGGGATGTTCATCCTCTCCCGGACTTCCACCGGCGCCGT
>PLWR01000232.1 GCA_003165615.1 Acidobacteriota bacterium
TCCCGCATTTTGCAAAAATAGCGCGTCACTTTCCACCCGCCATCAAGGAACCTGTTGTTGATTCTAATCCACATCCGACTTCCTCGGCCCAGCTCCGTATTGCCACCTATCGTGGCTCCCGTCAGGGCGTCTGTGCATCACTCATTCCAAAACCCCTGCCTCAATAGAGTGCACGGCGATAAGGTGAGATAGAGGATTGCACGCGGGGGCGTTCAGTCGTACATTATGGTGCGGCGGTTGAAGCACAATTCCGTACCATCAATCCCCAATCCCCCAGCGATCCCCAAGGGCGGGCGCTGGTGAGAGTGCTCAAGGGAGGTCTCTGTGTTCAGGTTCCGTACTTACGGCTACATATTGGTGATCGCGGCAGTCCTGGTCTCATTGACCGCAAGCATGACCGGGCAAAACAAGCCCAAGGGGGAAATCGACCTGGTGGGATATGCCCACACGGATCTTTCCTGGCTCTGGCCGAAGAGCGAAACGATTCACGAAGTCCTGCCGCGGACCCTTCAAAGTGTTTTCAAAATGATTCAAGACCACCCAGGCATGGTCTATGCCATGAGTGCCGCCCAAGCCTACAAGTGGACGGAGCGCTACTATCCTGATCTCTTCGCGCAGATCAAAACGAAGATTGCCTCGGGTGAATGGGAGGTTGTGGGCGGGTCGTGGACCGAGCACAGCACCAACCTTCCCAGCGGCGAATCCCTGGTGCGGCAGCATCTCTATGCCAAGCGATATTTCAAAGATAAGTTCGTCGTTGACGTCAAGACCGGCTGGCTGCCGGACTCTTTCGGTTTCAACTGGAACTTGCCCCAAATCTACCACAAGTGCGGGATCGATTATTTCGTAACGTTCAAGTTGCAGTGGCAAATCGAACGCAATGACCCGCCCGTTCCCTTCCCTTATCACCTCTTCTGGTGGGAGGGGCCGGATGGCTCGCGGGTTCTATCCTTCCTCACCGTGGGCCCTTACAACGGCAAAGCCGAGCCCGCGCAGTTGCTGGATGCCTTGAAGACCGTCGAATCGATGCACAATATCGATAAGGTCCTGTCTCTATATGGCCAGGGCGATCACGGCGGTGGCCCCATGCCCGATATGATGGACCGCGCGGTGACCATGATGCACGACCCCAATTACCCCACTGTCCGCTTCCGCAAAGGCGTGGATTACTTCCATGAGATCGAAGCCCTCCCCCAGGCAAAAGACCTGCCGGTGGTGAATGATGAACTCTACGTCAAGACGCATCGCGGAACCTTCACTACGGACTCGCAGGTAAAGCGCGACAATCGCCGGAGCGAGGAACTGCTGATGAACGCGGAGAAATTCTCCCTGCTCGCCTCGCAATTTGGCCAGCCTTATCCGCAGGAGCGCATCCAGGATTTGTGGGAAAAGGTGCTCTTCGGGCAGGTCCACGACAACATTGATGGTTCGGCGGTGGCCGAAGTCTATCGCGATGCGGCCACGGACTATGCCGATATCAAAGCCAATGGCGGCAAGATTCTCAACGCCGCCCTCTCCACCATCAGCAAACAGGTCAACACTCAGGGTAAGGGACGCGCCGTCCTGATCTTCAATTCCCTGCCGTGGGAGCGCAGCGGGTTGGTTTCACTGGATTCGGGATACTTCGCCGACCTCAACAGCCTCAATAACAGCCTCAATAGGCTCAGGATTTTTGAAAGCTTCAGGATTGAAGATGCTGCGGGGCACGCCGTGCCCTATCAGATCGTACACAAAAATGGGAGCGCGGAGGCATTGTTCTTCGCCGAAAAAGTGCCGGGACTGGGGTACAAGGAGTATCGCATGGTGGCCACCGACCAGCCGCCCAAGTTTGCCACCGACGTCGTGGCCTCGGAGTTGTTTGGCAACGATCCCGGGCTTACACTGGCCAACAGCCAGGTGGAAGTGGTCATCGATCCCGTTTCCGGAAACCTGAAGTCTCTGAAGAAGAAAGGTGGGGAAACCAACTTCCTGCGTGAGGACAACCCCGGAGCGGCGCTGGAAGTTTGGGAAGACAAGCCCGCCAATGCTCCCGCCGGCGAGGCGGCATGGAATATCAACCTCGGTGCGGATAACAAGCTCGATAAAGCCGAGAGTGTCACCGTGGTCGAAAGCGGCCCCATCCGCACCGTGGTGCAGGTGAAGAAGTCCTTTGGCGATTCGTCATTCGTGGAGAATATCATTCTCTATAGCCACGCGGACCGTGTGGATTTTGAGCTGAACGTGGACTGGCATGAAAAGTACCGCTTCGCCAAAGTGGCATTCCCAATGAATCTCAAGAGTGCTTACGCCACCTACGAAATTCCCTTCGGCGCCATTCAACGGTTCGATTGGAGGTTGAAAGCGGACCCCGGCGTTCGCCTTCAGGCGCCTCCGCGGGCGTGGGAAATTGCCGACCGCACCAAATTTGAAGTGGCCGGCCAACGCTGGTCCGACGTCAGCAATCAAGCCGGCGATTACGGCGTAACCTTGCTCAACGATTCCAAGTATGGATTCTCCTACGAGGACAATACCCTGCGCATGAGCCTGATTCGCGGGCCGCGTCGTGGTTACCCGAACATGCCCGATACCTGGTCGGACCAATCGGACGAACCCATCGTGGGCATCCACCACATCAAGTACGCGCTCATTCCTCACCAAGGCTCCTGGCAGGACGTTAATGCCACGCGCCGGGGCGCGGAGTTCAACCAACCCTTGTTGCCAAAAGCCGAGCCCTCCCACGCCGGGCCGCTTGCTACGTCCTACAGTATTATCGACGTGGCTCCCTCCAGTGTCACCGTGGAATCCATCAAGAAAGCCGAAGACACAAACGAGTACATCGTTCGGCTTTATGAGACCGCGGATAAACCCGCGAATGCCGTCCTCAACTTCACGCGCACTCCCCNNTGGAATGGGATAAGTTCGTGCCTTCCACCGCGTTTGCCATTAAGGGCAACAAGGTAATCGTGCCTGTAAAGCCGTTCGAGGTAAAAACCATTCGGGTGGGATTCTGAGGAGCAGTAGGCAGTAGGCAGTAGGCAGTAGGCAGAAAGCCCAACCGCAAGCGAAAGGCAAACGCCGGGCGAGGGTTGCGCCGACATTGCTCATCACCTCGTCGCCCGTAACGAAGTCAGAACAGGCCATGGATTGGACACTGTAACAGCAGTGTAGCGCCCCCCTTTTTGGGGGTCCGCGGCTCTTCCATTGCAAAAGCCGCAAATCTCAAAAACGGGTAGTGACTCATTTTGAGGTGCCACGGGCGTCCCGCCCGTGAAGGGACACGGCCAAGATGGCCGTGGCACCTCAAAATGAGTCACTACCCAAAAACGGCACCTAGTGCTTAGTTGCATTAATAAGCGATATTATCTGTGGCTCTCGGAAGGGCGGGGCTAAAGCCCCGCCCTTCCATCCCCGACAAAATAANNAATAAGATCGCTAACTTCTGCAACTAAACACTAGCTTCAGATTTGGAGCGAGGAAGAGCCGCACCTCAAAGACGGAGGTCTGCGCCACAAGCACGGGCTCTTCCCTTTTGCATTTTGCCTTTTGCACTTTGCCTTTTGCCTTGCTCTTCCTGCCCGTACCATCTCTCACGCTTCAAACACCACCATCTGGTGCCCATTAACCAAAGGAATAACCGCCGACGCGTAACCATTGTTGAATTCAAATGGCAGGCTCTGCCGCTGCGGCGCCAGGTACACGCGCAAGGGTTTGCTCTCCATCCGCAAAGCGATCTTCACATTGGAAAGTGGAATGGCTTCTTCCACGATGTCGAGGTCTGGTGCTCGCCGGGTTGCGGGGTAGTGCAACACATGCACAATCCGCCTGCCGTTTTGCTCAGTGATCGTAGCTTCAGCGGTGGAGGGAAGGCCGGTCTTAAGCAACGGATCCGAAAGCAGACGGCGGAGGCAATTTCTCACCAGCAGCTTGTGGACCTGATAGGCATTGTTGGCATACGCGTTGAAGATCGGAAATGAAATATAGATGATGTTGCCCTTCTGCACTACGGCCGCCTGATCCGTGGGCTGGTCATAGGGCGTCTGGTGGTGCGAGCTGAAGTGCTCATAGGTGCGGTCAAAGTAAGGCTTCCAGATGCGGGCCAGGACCGTAGTTCCCATCTGCGCCTTGACCACCGAACCCGGAACGTAGGTGAACTGCACCATGGGCTCGATGCCTTCACTCGCGCCTTCCAGGACCTCCATGTAGTCGCCGGCGTTTCCCACGTTCGGCGATGGCCCCACATATTCAAGGCCCAGTTCATCCAGGGCAAACTTCTTGCCGGCAACATCGAGCCCGGATTCGTGGCTTAAAATCAGCTTCCCCCCGCCGGCAAGATAACTCTTTACCTTGGCCAACAGCTCATCATCGAAGCGATGGGTATCCGGAAGAATGATGAGTTTGTACCGGGCGAAGTCAGATTCTCGGTCAAGGACATCGAACTGATGGTGCAGCTCGGCGAGGATGTTTGTAACGCCGACGTCCGATACGGCCAATGTCCCCGGCAGCAGTGATTTCGAGGTAGAAAGAAATCCAATCTCGGTGACGGCCTTTGCCCCTGTGCACCAGGGCTCCTTTTCCGCGACACTCTTAAAGGTGCGACCAATGCGGTCGTAGACAGGCTTGACCAGCTCTCCGCGCGGATGCATTTGATCACCCATGGAACACTTGCCTGCCTGTGCCAACATGCGGAAGCACTCGTAGTCCATTGCGGCCTGGTTACGAAGCCCGCCGAAGTCGCCCCAGGTGCGGTGGAAACGCGCGTCCATCCCCAGATAATCCAAACCGAAATTGCGCACGTAACGCGACATCACGGCAAAGTGCGTGTAACCCCAGCCCCCACCCGGCAAAGACTCAATCTCGACCTGGGTGTAATACTTCAGAAAGGGCCGCATTCCCACTCGAGTTTGTCCGTTAAAGAACGTCTGGGCACGGGGCCGGTAACGACGGACGGTGGAATAGAGGCGATCCATGGTCCGCAGGATAACCATTTGCGCATGCTTCGAGCGATCCTCCTGCTTGCTGGAATCGAGCCCCAGCTTTTCCCTTTCCGTCATGCAGTAATGGCAGAAGCATCCGAAAGCCGAGTAGTGAAGAATGTCGAACCAGAGGCCGTCCGCCTCGTAATTTTTCGACACCTCCTCCGCCTGCGCATTCACGTAATCAAGATAAGGAGTGTTTGGACACAGCCGTTTCCAGCCGGGTTGCAGGGGCGGGGCACCATCCACTGTCCCATGCTCATCGATGGCGAGCCAGTCCGCATGCTGCTCGGCGGCATATTGATCCCACATCACCGTGATGTAGACCGGGGTGAGGATATCCACCTTGTGGCAGGCAGCGATCATTTCGCCCAGCAGGTCGAATTTCAGCCCAGGATGGACAGGCCCTACCTTACTTGGGTAATAGGCCATTCCATGATGACATTTGGCAAATATATTGATGGAATTCACATGAGCGTCTTTAAGTGTCTGCGCGAATCTGGCGGCATCAAACTCCGAGCCGACATCCGTGATGAGCGGCGAGGTGTGGAAATCCAGGTGGACTTGCCGGAAGCGCAGCCCCTTCGGGTCCGGCGCATTTTTTGGAAGCGGCACATCGGGCATGGAATTAGTACCCTGCGCCTCCCCTGCGGATGGAATTGCGGCTAAACCTGCACCGAGACCCACCGATTTGACAAAGGAACGGCGCGTTAAGGAATCCATCGACTTACCCCCTTGGTAGCAAGGTTAAGTACTGCCGAGGANNCCGTCGGCTGACGAATACCTCGGCGCTACGCCGCTCTGCCCATTCCTCACCCCACAGTCCTCATGAGGGAGCCTCTATTCGAGCTGAAGGACCGAAACACTCTCGAAGGGCACCGTGAGCTGGACGGCATTCTGTAGCACCGCAACCTCTCGGGACTGATGAATATCGTAGGCCCGGCGATAGTGCGGTGGAAGCTTGATGCGGGCGGTTTGATCTTCTGTCGTGTCGTTAAAGACAATCAGCAGGCTGCGCCCGTGACCCTCCACGAGCCGAGGCCGCACCTTATCCGCGGTCACTGGAGGTTTCGCCACGTCAGTAACGATCGATCGTACCAACTCTATGCCGGCTTCGTCTCCGGCGGCGATGCTCGCTCCCAGGTTGGTGCCGATGTAATACACTTGCCCCTTTCCCAGCCTTTTCCTCGCCCCCACCGTAAGATTCTGGTACCTGGCAATGGGCGTCGCCGAGCTGATTGCAATGGGCATCAGGTAGGTGTGCCCCTTCACGCGCAAGGGTTTCGGCTGGGAGAACTCGATTTCAGGATCAAAGTAGATGCGCTCCGAGGCGGCGAGGTGCGGCGGCGGCGCCATGGCATGCGATTCCGTTCCCGCCGCCCGGTCGCGTACACTCAGAATTTCCCGCTGAAGGTAATAGCCTTCCTTTTCCCGATAGCCGAAGGCCTCGGCAAGCCCGTAGGGAGGGACGATGGGATTATAGAAGAAGCGCTCGTCAAACTGGCCGAAAGAGGTCTCGAGGATCAGCGTGCCGCCGCCCTCCACATAACGGCGCAACGCCTCGCAGGTTTCCTGCTTCCCGATTAAGTGCCAGGGCGCGATGATAACCTTATAGGCAGCCTGGGGGAGGCTCGCGGGCTCGATGAAATCCACGAACTGATCGCAGTTCCAAAGCGCCTTGTAGTAGCCGCGGAATGAATCCGTGGAAGCGTCTTCGTTCCCGCTCATGGCGAAAGTCAGCAGCGAATTGTCCTGCTCGAATAGGATGGCAACCTGGGGCTTGGGTTTATAGCCCGCAATGATGTCCCAATGGGCCTGGATCAGCCGATTATCCTCGGCCGCCTCCAGGACGCGCTCCGTCGCCGAGCCGTCTCGGGCCACCAGCCCAAACCCTGTCGCTTCGGTTCCGGTAGCTTCCGAGTGATAGGTCCAGTAAATGATTCCCTTGGCGCCACACGCCACCGCCATCCAATTCCACAAGCGGATGTCCCGCGGCCGCATGTGGGGGCTTTGCATCAACCCATTGCTTCCGTGTCCGCCCTGAAGTTCCGTTGTCCAAAACGGCTTATCACCGGCGTTGGAGCGCGTGATCTCGAGCCGGGAGGCCCCCAGGTATACGGGCATCGTGGGCATCGACTGCCAGCGGGGAAAGTTCGAGATCCCCCAGGTATCGACCACTTCCGCCAGCCGCCAGGTGTTGATGCCGCTCAGCGCCATGGGGTCAACCACCACCTGCCACCCGGCATGGCTCTCCAGCACATGATGTGAATCCACCGCCCGCACGTTGTCCACGCGAAAGCGCATCTCATCGGTGCTTCGGTCGATGATGAACCGGCGCCAATCAACCCAGTCGGCATAGGTTCCCGGGCGGCGAGGGGGGTCGATCAGCTTCCAGTCGGAGTATTGCCGCACCCAGGCCTCATTAAGCCGGTCCAGACTGCCGTACCGGCGTTCGAGCCAATGCTGGAATTCGGCAATGGTTCTGGGGCAATAGCAAAACAATCGCTCCTCCGTCATAACCGTATAGCGATGATCCTCCCCTGACGGCTCCATGTGCGGTTCGTTCCAGCAATCGTAGGCGTACATCGACGGATGCTTCGCCACCGTTTTGGCCATTTCCTGGATGAATCTAGCAGCGGCTTGGCGCACCGGTTCCCAATCGAGACACAGCCCCGGCCAGCCCCCGCTGACATTGCCACTGCTGCCGGCCAATCTAACCGGTTGGTCTTTCGAATCGAGGTAGCGCGTCTCGGGATGGGCCGCCTCGAGCCAATAGGGTGCGTACTCCGTGTTCACGCCATTCAAAACTCGCAGCCCGAATTCGTCGCAATAACCCATCACCTCTTCCAGCTCTTCGAAGTTAAACCGTTCCGGCTCGCGGCTATGGTAAACCCACGAGCTGAAGATGCGAATGGTGTTGAACTTGTATTCCTGAGCGAGCGTCTTCAACATAGCCCGCCGCATGGAGGCGGGAGGGTTAGGGGGACGATAGAAGGCCGAACCGTAAATGAAAGGTTGAGTGGGGCGAGGTAAGGGGCTTCCGATCTCTGCGGATGGAGCCGCCGTTTGCGCAGCCAGGATGCGCATTCCTCCCCAGGAAAGACTGACCGTCCCCGTGGCGGCACACAAGAAATCGCGGCGTGAGTAAGCGCACATGCGGGCTCCTTGATTCTTTGTCTTTGCCGGTCTCCGGTGGCCGCAACAGGCAACGCGGATTCCGAATGCAATCGTCGCCATGGGGGCGACGCATCGACCTGGTACCGGACCGGAATTGCCATCTCGGATTCCCAGGTTCCGGTGAGTATACACCCGGCGGATACTTCTGATGCGCTCGGCTCGCCCGAATTGAGAACAAATTTCCCCACGCGTCGGAAAAGGTGTAGAATCCCGCCGCACGATCGGAACATCCGGCGCTTTTGGCAATACCAAGTCCTCCTCCATGATCGTGCAAAGGAAGGGATTATGAACTCTCGCGTATCCCGCAGAAACCTGCTGAAAACCGTAGGCGCGGCCACCCTGCTGAGCCCTTCGATGGGTACGGCTGGACGACCGCATGCACCCCAGGAAGGCGCGGGAATACCCCATATTGCGCTCGAAATCAACGGCAAGCTTGCCGCCGCCCATTTTGACGAAGCGGGCATGCGCCGGATCAAGCAACTGGGGGTCAACCACGTGATCATGGGGGGGCCGGAAATCCCCTGGGAGGAGAGCCAAATCCGCGCCCTGATGGACCGCCTCAAATCCGGCGGCCTGACCTTGGGCAACATGATGATCTCGGGTTTTACCAACACCATTTATGGCAGGCCGGGACGCGACGCGGAAATCCAAAGGGTTCAGCAGTCCATCCGGGCGGCGGCCGCGGCAGGAGTCCCGGTGGTGGAATACAACTTCTATGCCCATCGCTTGGTCGAGGGCTACTACGCGGAAACCGGTAGGGCGGGCGCGGGCATGACGGCGTTTGATTACAGCCGGGTTAAAGATCTGCCGCCCCTTCCGGACGAGGGCGCCCACAACCTGGAAGAAATGTGGAAAAACATCACCTACTTCCTGAAGGCAGTCATTCCGGTAGCGGAGGAGTCGGGCGTCCGGCTGGCTCTGCATCCCAACGACCCGCCCGCCCCCCTCAGCCGTGGGTCGGAACAAATCATGGGAAACCTGGAGGGCTGGAAACGCCTGATTGAGATTGTTCCCAGCAAGTCCAATGGAATCACCTTTGATTGCGGCGTAACGCGGGAGTTGGGGGAAGATCCGGTGGAAGTGTGCCGCTATTTCGGAAGCCGCGACCGCATCAACCATGTACACTTCCGCAATGTCCGCGTCCAGACGCCGCGCGAGAAATACGCGGAAGTCTTTCTGGATGAGGGCCAGGTGGATATGTTCGCGGTAATGAAGGAGCTTACCCGGCAAAAATACCCGCGCTTGATCTACCCGGAGCATCCCCGCGGACTCGACGCTGACCGCGAAATCGCCGGCATCCCGCCTTTCTACCCGGGCGGGGGCTCCTACATCGGTTATGCCTACAACGTAGGCTACACTCGGGCGATGCTCCAGGCCGCTTTGGCGTCGTAAGATGGACACAAATGCCTGTTGTAAATTGACTTGCAGCAACATGCTTGAAATATTTGTAAGCAAACGTTAAACTATTTATGGTTTTAGTTTCCTGCAAGGTCTTTTCTAGCCAGGTCGGCTTGGGGCAGGGCTTGAAGATGACCTCCAGCGAGTGAAAACGTGAGTGAGTGGCTATGACCGCTGAAGGAAAGTACTTGCCCGCAGCCGACGCCGAGCTTTGGGGCTCGACGGTAGAAGGTATGGGGGAATTACCACCCGAGCTTCTACGCCGGATTCCCCCTTTGAACAAGCCGTCGGCTGGGGTATCACCTGCATCCAAGAAGAGGTAGCCTGTGCCCGGGAGGCCGTCCGATTCGCCTTGCCGGCGGGATCGGCAAGCTGAAAATCCACTCACAGGGAGAACCTGAGCACTTCATGAAACGACGAAATCAGGCCGAATCGGTTACGCAACGGGAAGTCCCGAGGCTTACTTACGCGGAAGTCCGAGTCGACGAGAACCTTCAAGAGGTCATCCAGCGCGCCGCGGATCACCTGCTCTCCTTGCAGGCCCCGGAGGGATTCTGGGTCGGGGAACTGGAAGCCGACACCACTCTGGAATCCGATTATATCTTCTTCCTTTTTGTTTTGGGACTCCTGGATAAGCGCCGCTGCGTCAAGCTGGCAAATTACATTCGCCGCCGTCAACTCCCCGATGGAGGATGGAACATTTACGCCGGCGGCCCGTCCGATCTCAACGCCACGGTCAAGGCTTACGTCGCCCTCAAGCTGGCGGGGGAGTCTCCTGCCGCTCCCCACATGGCGCGCGCCCGCTGCCAGATTCACGAGCTGGGCGGAGTTGAGGCCACAAATTCCTACACCCGCCTCTATCTGGCTTTGGGTAATGTGCTCCCCTGGTCTTATGTGCCGGCCATACCTCCGGAGTTAATTCTCATACCGTCCTGGTTCTTTCTGAATATCTATTCCATGTCATCCTGGACGCGCGCCATTGTGGTGCCCTTGATGCTCGTTTACGCGCGCAAACCCCATTGGGATTTACCCGCGACGGCCCGGGTGGATGAACTCTTCAAAGATGCCTCGGGACGCATTCCCGCTTTCGAATGGGATCGCCGGCTGGTGAGCTGGCATAATTTCTTCCTGGTTCTGGACCGGCTCTTCAAGTTGCACGAGAAGCTGCCGTGGAAACCTCTCCGCCACAGGGCGCTGCGCAAGGCCAAACGCTGGCTTCTCGAACACCTGGAGCGCACCGAAGGTCTGGGCGCGATTTACCCCGCCATGGTCAACTCGGTGT
>PLWR01000104.1 GCA_003165615.1 Acidobacteriota bacterium
CGGGAGGCGGGTCTTGCGCCACCACGGTATCCGGGTCACCTGACCATGGGAGCACGGCAACTTCCCCCACCGTCAATCCGCGCTGAATGGCGTTGATGCGGGCGGCACGCACGCTGTTACCCACCAGGTTGGGCACATTCAGTTGCGGAGGGCCAAGACTGACCAGCACATGAACGTGCTGGCCCATCTTCAGGGGTGTGCCGGAGGGCGGCATCTGTTGGGCGATCTCATTGGCTGCATATTGCGTGCTGAAGATCTTGTCCTCGACTTTCAGNNTGAGCCGGATGGTGGTGATGGCACTAATCATAGCCACGGCCACCAGGACCGTGAAGAGGAGGAAAAGCCGGAATAGACTGCGCAAACGATTGCCAACTCCCATAGTAGGTGGGATTTTATCACGATGCGGGGTGGAAGTCGGGTCCGTCATAAAGAATTCATACTCTGGGGGTTTGAGCCGGTCGCGCGCGCCAGGCCCCAGTTCTAATTATCATGACCCTGGGTTTTGCGGTATAATTACCCATGGGTATCGTTTGGATTCAACAATTGCGCAGAACCAGGCTGCTAGCGGCGATTTTCGGACTGGGTATCCTCCTTATGCCACTGTTTGGTACATCGGCGGAGCTGAAGGTTGGCGACCGCGCTCCTGACTTCACGTTGCCGGATCAGAACGGCAAAACCGTCAAGCTTGCCGACTTCCACGGCAAGAAATCCGTCATCCTGGCTTTCTATCCCCGCGCCTCCACTCCTGGTTGAACCCGCGAGATCAAGGGATATCAGTCTGATATCTCCAAATTCCAAGCCGCCGGCGCGCAAGTTCTGGGCATCAGCATTGACACCCAGGAGAGGAACCGCAAGTTCGCCGATGACACCTGCGCCAGCTTCCCTCTGCTGTCCGATACTGACAAGGTGGTTGCCAAAGCCTACGGCGTGCTGAGCTTCACCCGCCTCTTTGCCAATCGCGTCACCTTTGTGATCGACAAGGACGGCATCATCCGCCACATTGAAGAGGGTAATGACGCCATTGAGCACTCGGGCGCGCTTCATTCGTGTACGCTGCCAGCAAAATGACAGTTGGCAGTAAGCAGACGGCAGTAGGCAGCGATCATCCTGACCCAAGACGGCTTCATCACGATTCGAAATTCAGGAAAACTGCCTTCCGCTTTCTGCCCTGCTTTCCTGATTCAGCTTAGAGTTCGACCACCACCTTATCGTCTTTCACCGCTGGAATTTCGATTACGACGGTCAATCCGCCTAGGCGCGCGCGATGCACGACGCCGGCGGAGAAGATGAGCACTCCGCCCTTCTCCAACCGCACACGTTCGACGGGGGAGTTCTCTTCAAGGCGGTATTCGGCTTCTAGCGGATGTTCGGAAAAGTAGATCTCCAGATGGTGCGGATGGTAGTGGGCGTCCTGCGCGCCTTTCTCATTGCCGAAGCAGAGGGCGAAGGGGCCGGAGGTTTCAGGGGTGATTCCGGTGGAGAATTCGTGCGATTCACACAGATCGTTGGGAGCGTCGCCGGCGGAATGTTGCCACCAGTTGCCCTCCACCAATCGCTCCGGCTTCAACGCTCTGCCCGCCGCCGTAAGTTTTGCGATCAACTCGCCCGCCAGGATTTCCGGCACGACAATCTTCACATCCTGGCGCGTGTTCAACGCGAGATGCTTGGCGACTTCTTCCAGTGGAATCGCGAGGACTTTGCGCATCGACTCTCACAACATGGGTATGAATTGCGATGGTTGAATGCAGGGGCGGTTCGCGAACCGCCCCTACGCGTTCGTCACTTCTGCTTCGCCGCCAGCTTGTTCAGAATTTCGCCAAGCTTCTTGATCTCATCGCCATATCCGGCCCAATCGCCATTGCGCTCAAGCTGCAGCGCCTTCTCATAGTGCTGGTTGGCTTCGTGGATCATCGCCGACGTATCCAGCTCTGCCGCTGCTGGTTTGGCCACGGCAGCTCCCGCCGCGGGTGTTCCCTGGCCGGGCACGGAGGCAAGCTGGGCCGGTGTTGTGGTTACCGTGCCTCCAAAGATCCGGGTCAGCGCCGCGTCCAGTGTGGCCTCCATCACCACATGGTCGGAATAGGCCACAATCACGCGCTGCAATTGCGGCAGGGGATTGCCCTGCTCGGCGGCGAGGTAGAGCGGCTCAACATAGAGCACGGAGTTCAGCACCGGCGTCACCAGCAGCGTACCGCGAATCACCTTGGAGCCGCCCTGCCCCCACAGCGTCAACTGCTGCGAGATGGCCGGTTCCTGGTCGATGCGCGATTCAATCTGCTGCGGGCCGTAGATCAGCTTCTGCTTGGGGAACGTGAACACCAGCACCTTGCCGTAATTGGGGTCGTCGCAGCGCGCCGCCATCCACGCAATCATGTTGTCCTTGCGCGCGGGCGTGAACGGTGCCATCAGAATGAACTCCTCGCGCTTGCCCACTTCCGCCAGCTTCATGATGTTGTAGTACGGAGTCATGGCGGTGCTGGTTCCTCCTGCCGCGCTCTGGGCGACGCGCCACAGGTCCTCCTTGTTATAAAACACCCGTGGGTCGGTCATATGGAACAAGGCGTACATGTTCGCCTGGACGGAAAACATCTCCTCCGGATAGCGGATGTGGGCGCGCAAATCCTTGGGCATATCGGCCAGGGAATGGAAGACTCCGGGAAACATGCGCGCATAGGTTTGGATGAAGGGGTCATCCGCGTCGCTGATATAAAACCGCGTCTCGCCGGAATAGGCGTTGATGGTGGCCTTTACCGAGTTGCGGAGGTAATTATCTCCCTTGGGAGCAGGTTCCGAGTAGGGGTATAGCGTCGAGCTCGTGTAGCCGTCGAGCATCCAGAAAAGCGCGCCGTTTTCCGCGATGACCAGGTAGGGATCGTGGTCGTAGTGAAGGAAGGGCGTCAGGCGCTGGGCGCGGTCCAGCACGCGACGGTAAATCATCAGGCGGCTGTCCGGCTGAATGTCCGTCGAAAACAGGATGTTCTTCTCACCAAAAGCAAATGTGAACAGCAACCGCCGCCAGAAGTTCTGCACGGGAATTCCCCCGGCGCCCTGGTAGCTGGTGTAAACGTCCTTGTCGCCCTGGGGGTAATCGAATTCCTGGGCGCGGGTTTTGACGAAACAATAGTCGCTGCCTTCCTCGCCAAAGTAGATTTCCGGCCGCGTCACCTTCAGGGAAACACTGGACGCGGGGGGAAGGTCCTTGATGAAAAGCACCGGCAGGCCTTCGCTGGTGAATTCATTCACCGGCCCCAGGCACAGTCCGTAGCCATGGGTATAAGTAAGATACTCGTTGATCCAATTCCGCCCGGGCAGGCGTTCCGGATTCAGTTCGCGGGGCGAAAGCGAGACCTGCCGGTAGGTGCCGTCGATCCGGTAACGATCATTGTCAATGTGCACGAAATCGTAATAGGTGCGGATTTCCTGCAATTGCGCAAAGGTGGTCAGCAGCGGGTTGTGGTCCCACAGGCGGACGTTGCGGAAGGTCGATTCATTCTGGCGAATGTCGTCGAGGGTCAAGTCTTCCACGGCGGAAAAACTGCGTTCCTCAAAGCGATCCAGCGCGTAGGCCTTGCGGGTGAATTCGATGGTGTTGGCAATGTACGGCCGCTCTTTGTCAATCTCGTTGGGGGCCACGACGAAGCGCTGCACGATCTCCGGGTAAACTGATCCGCCCAGAACTCCCACCGCCACCAGCGTGCCAATGGCGAAGAGCGGGGTGCGGATGTCTTCCGTGCCGGCGCGCAGGAAGAAAACGGCTGCCGTCAAAACCGAGATCACCAGCAGCGCCCACAGCACCGGCAGCGTGGCGTGAACGTCCGTGTAGCCCGCGCCGAACACCATTCCCCGCGGGGAATAGAGAAGATCGTACATGCCGAGCCGGATGCGGTAGGCAATCAGCAGAAAGAGGATGCCGCCCAGCGTCATCAAGTGCGCTCGCGCCGCTCGCGCCAGCACCGGACCGCGCGGCGTGAACCACACACCGCCCTCCGCCAGATATAGGAAGGTGGCGCTCAGCAGGCAGCAGATTATGGTAATCAGCGCCAGGTGATAGAGAAACCATGTATAGGGGAGTTGAAAGAGGTAAAAGCCCAGGTCACGGCCGAAGAGCGGGTCCGCGATTCCCATTACCGCCACGTGGCGCGCGCGCAGGTACGTGAGCCAGTGGCCCATGCCCCATTGACTGACCATGTAACCCACAAAGACCACGCCCCCCCAGATCAGCCAGCGGAAAAGCGAGCCGAAGCGCTCCAGGGGCGCGAATTCAATCTGCTCGCTGTAAACCCGATACCCCTGCCGATGCGCCAGACTGTGGGCGAGGAAGAGATTGAGGCCGGCGACAATAATGAAGCCCATCCCTGCAATTCCACTCAGGTTAATCTGGGCTTTCAGAATGGTCAGATAGATGAGGCGGTAACCTTCCTGATTGAACCACAACCAATCCACCAGCATGTTCACGCCGTTGAAGAGGAGGGGCAGGAAAATCATGACGAACAGGATCAATGCGACGACGATGCGAATTTTACGGTTGTTTTCCATGGGGATACTCCCGCGCTATCTTCACACAGCGACGGGCAAGAGTCAAAAAGGGATCGGGCGATCGGGTCATCGGACCATTGGCGATTTGTGATTTGTGATTGGTGATTGCACATCGTACCATCGGGTCATCGGTCCATCGGTCCATCTTCGGACTCACCCATCTGTCATCCTGAGCAGCCGCGAAGGATCTCGCCCTGCCCATCCATCCTTCCGCCACCAGCAAGAACGTTGTTTGTGGGTCCGCGGCCTTTCCTTGCGCATTGGGTACTTTGCAGACCGTTGCGGAATCCTGCCGCTGAATCCTGCAAATCTGAAACTCGTGCGGCAGGCCATGGCAGGCAATCTTCCAGCCGCCAAGCCTTAAATGGTTCTGCGGGTCGCTGCGACGAAGAGTGTTGTTGTAGGGTGGTTTTTGGAGAGACGAGCTTCACAGGTTGCAATAACAATCGAGGCGCTGTCATTCTGAGCCTGCATTTTGGGCGAAGAACCCCCGTACTTCCCAGCGTTCACAAACCCCCCTGTGAACTGCCGAGGTCCTTCGCCCAAAATACGGGCTCAGGATGACAGGATTGGGCCTTGGCGTTCTTCCTCGAGTCTCTGCCGATCATGGGCAGCCAAAGGCCTGTCAAAGCTCAGGATCAAGGAGCGGCGGCATCCTCAAAATCCTCAATGACCCGATGGCCAGATGACCCGATGATTCAATCGCCAATCACCAATCGCAAATCACAAATGGCCCGATGACCCGATGACCCGATGAACCGATGGGCCGATCTCCCGATTCCGCCCATCTTACTTGACGTGAAACCTGATTTCCGATAGCGTTGCAGGTTTGTGAGATCATGGCGAAACCTCGTGTAGCTCTGTTTATCACCTGCCTTGCTGACCAGTTTTTCCCCCAAGTCGGCGAATGCGTGGTGAAAATCCTGCAACGGTTGGATGTGGAAGTCACGTTCAACCCGGCGCAGACGTGTTGCGGCCAGCCGGCGTTCAACACCGGCTTTCGCGACGAGGCGCGCAGTGTGGCCCGGAGAGTCCTGGACCTGTTCGATAACGCCGACTATGTGGTGGCGCCGTCGGGGTCCTGCTCCTCCATGGTGCGGGTCTTTTACCCTGAATTGTTTGAGCATGAGCCGGAGCTGTTGCGCAAGTCACAGGACCTGCAAAAGCGCTTCTTTGAATTTTCGGAATTCCTGGTGAAGGTTTTGAAAGTGGATGATGTGGGCGCGCGCTTTCCCCACCGGGTCACCTATCACGATTCCTGCCACCTGCTGCGCGAGTTGGGCGTTTCCGAAGCCCCGCGCCAACTGCTGCGCAAAGTGCAGGGCATCGATTTGGTGGAGATGGGCGATTACAAGTTGTGCTGCGGGTTTGGCGGCACGTTTTCCGTCAAATTTCCGGAAGTCTCCGTGCCCATGGGGCAGGATAAGATTCGCGCCGCCACCGACGTTGGCGCTGAATACCTGGTGGCTGCGGATGGCGGCTGCCTGATGCATCTGGCGGGCCTGATCCACCGGCAGGGGCTGCCGCTCAAGACGATGCATTTAGCGGAGATTTTAGCGGGGCAGGATATGTAAGGGATCTGTCCGTGGTCCGTTGTCAGTGGTCAGTGGCATAGGGCTTTCGATCGCCGCGTATCCCCTGCAACGGACAACTGACGACGGACCACTGGCAGCTTTTCAATGACCCAATGACCCAATGATTCAATGACTCAATCCTTTGACGTCCACAGCAGCGACATTCACAAGACCGGCGCGGCGACCATTGCCAATCCGCGACTGGCGGAGGCCTTTCGCTCTTCCACCATGCGCTTGTTCATGCACCGGCTGAATGCGATTGACGAGGTGCCGGGCTTTGAGCGCCTCCGCGATCTGGGGCGCGAGTTGAAACGTCAGACCATCGAAAATCTTGACCACTACCTTGGCCAATTTGCCGACAGCGTGGAGCGCAATGGCGGCAAGATGCACTGGGCCTCCACGGCGGATGAGGTTTGCCGGGTTGTGGTGGACATCGTGCAGCGCTCGGCGGCGCGGGAAGTGGTGAAAGCCAAGACCATGGTGGGAGAGGAAGTGGAACTGAACCACGCGCTGGAAGCGGCGGGAATCCGCCCCGTGGAGACCGATTTAGGCGAATTCATTATTCAGTTGGCAGGCGAGCGGCCCGCGCACATCGTGGCCCCCGCGATCCACAAGACGCGCGAGGAAGTGTCCGACCTGTTTGTGGAGCACATTAAATCCGAGCGCACGTTGGTTCCCGAGGAACTCACCGCCATCGCGCGCCGGGCATTGCGCGAAATGTTCCAGAAAGCGGGCGTGGGAGTGAGCGGCGCCAACTTTGCCGTGGCTGAAACCGGGACCGTGGTCACGATTGAGAACGAGGGAAACATCCGCATGAGCACCACCGTTCCGCGCGTGCACATTGCGCTGATCGGAATCGAAAAACTTATTCCCCGGCTTTCCGACCTGGGAGTTTTTCTGCGATTGCTGGGCCGCTCGGGAACGGGCCAAAAGCTCACCACCTACACATCGCTGCTCACCGGACCGCGCCGCGAGGGCGAAGACGGTCCCGAGGAAATGCACGTGGTGATGGTGGACAATGGCCGCATCAAGTCGCTGGCCGACCCCAAGATGCGCGAAATGCTTTACTGCATTCGCTGTGGCGCCTGCCTGAACACCTGTCCCGTTTATCGCAAGATTGGGGGGCACGCCTACGGGTGGGTTTATAGCGGACCCATCGGCGCGCTGGTCACTCCGGAATTCGTCGGCATCGGCCCGGCGCGGGAATTGCCCTTTGCCTCCTCCCTGTGCGGAGCTTGCCGGGAAGTATGCCCCGTCAAAATCAATATTCCCGACCTGCTTCTGCACTTGCGCAGTGAGGCTCAGGAACATGCGCCCCCACGCTCAAAGTCGCTGCTTTCGGAGCGCCTCACCTTCCGGCTGTGGGCTTGGGCAATGCGCCACCCCGCTGTGTATGAACTGGGCAGCCGATTCGCCCGTTGGGGACAAGCCCTGGTGGCGCGCAAGGGTTGGATTCGGAAAATTCCGGCGTACCCTGCTTCCCAGTGGACCAAGGAGCGCGACTTCCCGGCGCTTGCTCCGCAATCCTTTCGCGAGCGGTGGAAGAAGCTCTAGGCGGTAGGGGTTAGGGGTCAGGGGTTAGGGATTAGGGAAAAGGCGAAAATCGAAATCCGAAAATCGAAATTCGTAACCTGCTGAAACGAATTTCCAGCGCTGTCATGAACACTGAACCAAAACTCTATGATTCTTTTTCCCTCTCCCCCAAGGGAGTCTGTGTGACAACTCGGAGTTGTAATGCTCTATGTGGCGGCGGGCTTCACAGGCGGCGGAAAAACCTCTCAAACTGTCATCCTGAGGAGGCGAAGCCGACGAAGGACCCCAGTATTTGCTTGAAAATTCAACTACAGGGGTCCTTCGCTTCGCTCAGGATGACAGCATTTAGGAGTCTTTCCGCAACCGCTTAAGCCGGCCTCTACAATTGCTCGCAGTTGTCACACAGACTCCCAAGGGGGCGAGGGTTGTAAGTTCGAATTTGTGGAGGTTCGTTATGTTTCGATCATATTCAATCCTCAAAGTCGTTGTGGGGGCATCTCTCCTGGCGCTGTCTTGCGCCTGGGCCATCCCCTCGGTTCGCGCGGCGGAGGGCCCGCTCGCTCCCGTAAACCTGCGTTGCGAATATCTAACGAACCCCGTGGGAATCGACGCGCGCCAACCGCGCTTTGCCTGGGTGGATCTACACACGGCGCGGGCGCAGGTGCAGTCCGCCTATCAGGTATTGGTGGCTTCCACTCCGGAGTTGCTGGACCAGAATAAGGGCGACCAGTGGGATAGTGGCAAGACCGCTTCGGACGATCCGACGCAGGTGGCTTACAACGGGAAAGCGCTCGAGAGCGATCACTCCTATTGGTGGAAAGTTCGGTACTGGGACAAAGATGGGAACGCCAGTGACTACAGCCAGCCCGCGAGTTTCGATGTGGCGCTGCTTTCCGCTGATGAGTGGAAAGGTCAATGGATTGGCGGCGCCAATCAGTTGCGGCAGGAATTCAACTTGGCGGAAGCTCCGCGCCGCGCCCGCGCTTACATTTGCGGGTTGGGTTACTACGAATTGCGCATCAACGGCGCGAAGATCGGGAACAACTATTTGGA
>PLWR01000449.1 GCA_003165615.1 Acidobacteriota bacterium
TCCCACAGCGCCAGGTCGACGCCGGTGAGGGCCGTCATCTGCACCGGACCGCCCCGCCAGTACGGGCCCCGATAGAGGTACTGCCAGGTGTCCTCGATAGCTTCCGGGTCGCGCCCGATCAGCAGCGGAGCAAGGTGCTTTTCCAGATCCGTCGCCACGGCAAGTTCACGCCCGTTGAGCGTAGCGTCGCCCACTCCGTAAAGCCCCGGCTCGCTGGTCAGGATCTTCACCAGCACGTAGTTGCGGGCCGGACAGGTGACGATGACGCGCACGTCGGTAATCTTGAGGGGCGGCAGTCCCGGCGTGGCAGCGCGAGGCGACGCCTCACCCCAGGCCATTCCTCCCCCCAGGATGGGTTGGGCGACTGCCGCGGTTCCTGCGAGTTTCAAGAATTCCCGGCGGTTCCCGGACTGATTTTCGGATGACATAGAACCTCCTGCGTGGTGATCAAGGATCAGGACTGCCCTTGCTGGCAATGCCGAACGGATTTCGCGCCGACTATTCTACCCCAAGTGGGCAAAACGGGCTGTCGCATGCGCATACCAATACGCCGGCGGGAAGAAGTGCCCGTTCAAAAGCACACTGCCCTTGGATTACATTTCAATGAAAGGAAATCGCTACGGTCGAGGCGCCGGCTTGGCGGAGGCCATCAAGCGTTTCAGCTCAACGTTCAGAGTTTGCACGCCGGGTTGGTCAAATTTGACGATGATATCGGTAGGTTCAAAGCCCACGGCTTCAATGTGCAGCGTGTGTTCACCCACGGGGAGCTGAAAGGGCCCGAGTTTGTCGGTTGTCCCCGCATAGATGCCGTCGAGCGTGACGCGTGCTTTAGGGGGGTTGGTATCGAGGATCAGCGTTCCCACACTATCCCATTCGTAACCGGCGTTGGGGTTGCAGCCAGCCTGGCAGGGATTTTCACTGGGATAGGGACTGACCCACCAGTATCTTGGGGGAACGTCAAGAGGCGAAGTGGACGATCCGTAAAGACCGTTGCCACCGAAGGCAGGGTATCCATACCACCCACCGTACGACCCCCCACCACCGTAACCATACCCGCCACCACGAGAGCTGTACGCGTGGCCGGCGGTGCCACTTCCCCCTCGCTGAGCGAAGACAGGAACGCACGCCAGCAAGAGCATGAGGGTTAAACAAAGGATGGTCCGGGAACTGCTACTCATATGGCCTCCTCAATCGGAGCCCAACTGCCTCTAACCAACTTCATTGTAACATTCTCACCATGGGAATGCTAATGCTAAGGCAATGCCCAATCCCGATTGCGCTTGACGCTGTTTTCGGTAGTGGGCTAACTTGATAAAGTTATGCTTAAATCCTGAATCGTCGCCTTCCTGACATTGTTAGGTGCCACGCGACGAGTGCCCGGACGTGAATTTCTATGGATCTTTTTGAACTCACCAAAAGCCTGGTCAACATGGCGTCAGTAACCGGGCATGAGAAGGCCTGCGCGGAATTTGTAAAAGGATACCTCGTCCAACTGGGTTTTCAGGCGGAACTGATGCCCGTGTCGCGTGACCGCTCGAATGTGTTTGCGACCTGGGGTAAGCCCGACATTGTGCTGAGCACGCACATGGATACGGTGCCGCCCTTTTTCCCGGCGCACGAAGATGCGGACCACATTTACGGCCGCGGTTCATGTGATGCCAAGGGGATCCTGGCCGCGCAGTTGTCCGCCGCGGAACGGCTCAAGAAAGACGGCGTGGAGAATATCGCGCTGCTTTTCCTGGTGGGGGAAGAAACGGTCAGCGATGGGGCGCGCGAAGCGAACCTGCACCCGCATGGTTCGCGTTACATTATTAACGGTGAGCCGACGGAAAATAAATTGGTGATTGGCTGCAAGGGAAACTTGCGGATTGACGTTCGTGCGCACGGCAAAATGGCGCATTCCGCTTATCCGCACCTGGGCGTGAGCGCCATTGACAAGTTGTTGGACGTGCTCGCGGACGTGCGGCAGATTCCCCTGCCGGTAAGCCCCGTGCTGGGTCCTTCCACCCTGAATATCGGGGTGATCACCGGCGGCCGCGCGGCCAATGTAATACCCGACGAAGCCGTGGCGCAGATCCTGATTCGCATCGTGGAAGATTCCGACCCCCTGCGGCGGAAGATAACAGAAGTCATCGGCGACCGTTGCGAGCTCGTCATCGTGCGCGACACGCCGGTGCTCCTGATGGAAAAGCTCGACGGCTACGAAACCGACGTCGTGGCGTTTACCACGGATTTGCCCTCGCTGACCAATTGGGGACGCCCTTTGCTGCTGGGGCCCGGGTGCATCAGCACGGCACATACCGAGCGTGAGTGCGTGCGCAAAGCGGACCTGGTGGCTGCGGCCGATCTCTACTACCGCTTGGTGCGCGACCTGAAGAACAGGGGTTAGGGATTAGGGATCAGAGATTAGGGGTTGGGGATTAGGGATTAGGGCAAACCTCTGACTGCCAATCCCTGACCCCTAATCCCTGTTCTTAGGGAAGGGGAAGGTGGAATTAATCCGCCATTATTTTGGTCATGAAGAAAATTGAAGTGGGAATTCTGGGAGCTACGGGAATGGTCGGGCAGCGCTTTGTGAGCCTGCTCGAGCATCACCCGTGGTTCGAAATCAAGTGGCTCGCCGCCTCCGAAAGGTCGGCAGGCAAAACCTATCGCCAGGCGTGCAACTGGCGCTTGCGCGATCCGTTGCCGAAGAGTGCGTGGGATCTCCCCGTGTACGAGTGCAAGCCCGGAGGCGCTCCGCAACTGCTCTTCTCCTCGCTCGATTCCAAAGTTGCGGGAGAGGTGGAAAAGGAATTTGCCCAGGCCGGCCATGTGGTGGTTTCGAACTCCTCGAATTTCCGCATGGAGCAGGACGTGCCGCTGCTGATTCCGGACGTCAATCCGGACCACCTGGCATTGGTCAGCGAGCAGCGCAAGCAGCGCAAGTGGAAGGGCATGATCGTGACCAACCCCAACTGCACAACCGTGGGCCTGGTGATGTCGCTGGCGCCGCTCGCGAATTCTTTTGGACTCGATAAAGTCCTGATGACCAGCATGCAGGCGGTTTCTGGCGCTGGGTATCCGGGAATCCCCACGCTCGACATTCTGGGCAACGTGATCCCCTACATCGGCGGCGAAGAAGAAAAGGTGGAACGCGAAACGCGCAAGCTTCTGGGCAAACTGGTGGATGGCCAGGTGAAGATGGGCGAATTTACGGTGAGCGCGCACTGCAACCGGGTGATGGTGGAAGATGGCCACACCGAAACCGTTTCCGTGGCGCTCAAATCCAAAGCCACGCTTGCCGGTATCGCCGAGGCCTGGCGCGCCTACCGCTCCCTGCCCCAGGAGCGCGGCTTGCCTTCTGCCCCCAAGCATCCCATTATTGTGCGTGAGGAGCGGGACCGGCCCCAGCCGAAATTCGACCTGAACGCCGAAAACGGCATGGCCACCGTGGTGGGCCGTCTGCGCGAATGCCCGGTCCTGCATTTCAAATACGTCGCGTTCAGCCACAATACCATCCGCGGCGCAGCCGGCGCGGCGCTGCTCAACGCGGAATTGATGAAGTCGGAAGGGTACCTGGATTGATGATAAACCTCGCCCTATTGGGTTACGGCAAAATGGGAAAGACGCTGGCGCAGCTTGCTCCGCAGCGCGGCTTCGAAGTCCGCTTGGTGATGGATATTGACGTCAACGCGCAAAGCCGTGGCATCACGCGCGAGAAGTTCAAGGGCGTCGACGTTTGCGTGGACTTCACCACACCCGACGCCGTGGTGGAAAACGCTCATCGGGTGGCGGCGTTGGGCGTAAATCTAGTGGTCGGCACCACCGGTTGGCAGAAGCACCAGGCGGAGGTTCGCAAAGTTGTTGAGCAGGCCGGCGTCGGCATGGTCTACGCCGCGAACTTTTCCATTGGTGTGAACCTGTTCTACCGGTTGGCTCGCGCGGCGGCGGAAATCTTTGCGCCTTTCCCCATGTACGATCCTTTCCTCACCGAATCCCATCACAAAATGAAGAAGGATGCGCCTTCCGGCACCGCGCTCGAAATTGCGCGACAGATTCAACCCTACTTTGTGGACCGCGATATTCCCGTGGCCAGCGTGCGCGCGGGTTTTATCCCCGGAACGCATGAATTGGGTTTTGACTCCGAGGCGGACACGGTGACTTTGTGCCACACGGCGCGCGGCCGGCAGGGATTTGCAGAAGGAGCGCTGTATGCCGCCAGGTGGGTGGTGGGTAAGAAGGGGTTCTATAGTTTCTCAGAGGTTTTGGAGTTGGGGGCGGGGGGATGAGGAATTATGAATTATGAATTCTAAATTATGAAAGCTGGCTCGCTTGGCCTGCATCGGCAAAGCCATGAATTCGGGTTGGTTTGATAATTCATAATTCAGAATTCATAATTGAAAGGTCTCCCAGTTCCTCAGCCAGAGGTGATCTTATGAGCCTGGAAATTCGCGGTTGCGGCACGGCCCTCGTCACCCCTTTTCGAAAAGACGGTTCCGTGGATGAAGCGGCCCTGCGGCGGTTGGTGCAGTTCCAGCTTCGCGAGGGGATCGATTTCCTTGTCCCCTGCGGGACCACGGGCGAGAACCCCACACTCGAACACGGCGAGTATTTGGGAGTGATTCGCGTCGTGCTGGAAGAAGCTGCTGGAAAAGTCCCCATCATCGCGGGCGTGGGTGGCAACTATACCAAGAAAATTTGTGACCTGGCGTGCGAAGTCGAAGGATTGGGCGTGCAAGGCATTCTTTCCGTGGCGCCCTATTACAACAAACCGACGCAAGAGGGTCTGTACCAGCACTTCAAAGCCATCGCGGAATCCATTGACCTGCCCGTGATTCTCTACAATGTGCCGGGGCGCACCGCGTCGAACATTGAGCCCGCCACCGTGGCGCGCCTCGCGCAGATCTCCAACATCATTGGCATCAAGGAAGCGTCCGGAAGCATCGTGCAGCAGATGGAAGTGCTGAATGCCGTGCCACCCGGGTTCCGCGTACTTTCCGGCGACGACACCTTCACGTTTCCGCTCATGGCGCTCGGCGGGCAGGGCGTGATCTGCACCACCTCAAACCAGATTCCCGCGCCGATGACCAAGCTCACGCACTTGTTGCTGGACGGCAAATACGACGAGGCGCGCAAACTCCACTTTCAACTGCTGCCGCTCATGCAGGCAAACTTCCTGGAAACCAACCCCAGTCCTGTCAAAGCGGGACTCGCCATGATGGGATTGATCGAAGAGGTCTACCGCCTACCCATGGTCCCCATGAAACCCGAAAACCGCGCCAAGCTCGAAAAGGTCATGGCCGCGCAAGGATTGCTCCCCAAGAGCGCTGCCCTCTAGGGTGGCCTTGCAATCGTAACGCAGGGCCGAGCCGCGCTCGGCCGCAAAAGCAAGTCAAAGCGCAAAACGCCAAAGTCAAAACTCGCAGGCAGCCCAATCCAGCCTTTGCCGGAAAGCTCAGACCAGCCAGTGCGGAGCGATTTGGTCATTTTGGTCGGCGGTGATCAGCCAGTCCAACATGGCGCTTTTTAATGTTCGCAGCACGTCGGCGCAGCTTGGATCAGCCCACAGGTTTCGAGTTTCTCCGGGATCATTCTCCAGGTCGTACAACTCACCCTCGCAGGATGGATAGTAGTTCAGTTTCCAACGTTTCGTCCGTGCCATCTTGGCGTCAGGGTGGAGAATTCCGTCTTCGCCACGTCCCGGCACAAAGGGGTGATAGAATTTCGTTCCTTCCCGATTCGGCGGCGCATACACTTCCGGAATTATGTTTTCGCAAAAGACCGTTTCCCGCGGAGTGTAGCGGTCCGCATTTCCCGTGATTAAGGGCGCAAAGCTCTGTCCCTGGACATTCACCGGAACCGGGATGCCGCACAATTCCAGAAGCGTGGGAAGCACATCCACGGCCTCGATCAGTTGGCCATACTTGCCGGGAGCCACTCGGCTTGGGAATCGCACCATCATGGGGATGTGAACGGAGCCCTCGAAAAGAACATTTTTCCCCGTCATCCCATGTTCACCCAGTTGATCGCCATGATCGGTAGCGAAAACAATGATGGTGTTCTCTGCCTTCCCTGAGCGCTCCAGTGCGTCCACGATCAATCCCACCTCATGATCCACCATCGACACCGCGGCGTAGTAGCTGCGGTACATCCACTGGAGGCGGGCACGGTCAATGTCATAAGCGGGGCTGCGGCCAATTTGCTTTTGCACCGGCAGGGGGAGCTTGTGAATGTCATCGAGCGTGACAGCTTGGGGCAGAGGGATCTCAATGCCGTCGTACATCGCATCATAGGGACTGGACACAGGGAAGGGAGAATGGGGCTTAAAAAACGACGAGAAGAGGAAGAAGGGTTTTGGCGAAGCACTGAACTCGCGCAGCATCTGCACGGTTTGCATGCCCGTCCAGAAGGTGGGAGTGAATTCATAGGGCACGGCGGCGCGGTAGGGATTCTTCCCCGCACTGATATCCTTGGCCGGAGCATCGGGACTCAGGTCTGGAGCCGGGTCATGCGCCTTACGCCAGCGAACGTAATCTGAGTAAGGATTGGTGGTTTGCACGCCGTCGTCGAGGAAGACCTCATCGAATCCCGTGGACCGGGCGTGTTCCGCGGTGGGAGGATAAAAGTGCAACTTTCCCACCGAACCTGTCTGGTACCCGTTCGCGTTGAGGATCCGCTGCATCATGACTTCCCGCGGATCACAAGGCGTGTAGTTGACACGGTTCTTGTGTGAGTGCGGATAGCGGCCGGTCAAATAACTGATCCGCGAAGGAACACAGACAGCGGCTTGAACATAGGCGTTAGTAAAATTCGCCGCGCCCGACGCCAGCCTGTCGAGGTTCGGCGTCTTGATGATCCGGTTGCCGTTCGCCCCCAAACAGTCGAAGCGGAACTGGTCCGTAAAAATAATCAGGACGTTGGGCCTGCCGCCCCCGGATGAAGGTTGCGCCAGCTTGGGCGCCAGCAAGACGGTTCCGGTTTGCAAGAATCTTCTTCGATTTATGCGGTTCATAATTCTCCTGGTCCGGCCGGATTAATCGCTTAGCCCGCCTACGAGTACGGGAAAAAGGGCGGACTGATTTCCGCAACCTTATCGCCGATTTCTTTCATGCGCGACAACAGCCGCTGCCGCAAGCTCTCTGCTATTTCCAGGGTTCCATCCCGCCCCGCCAGATTGAGCAATTGGTGCGGGTCCGAATACAAGTCATACAATTGGTATTCCGCATAGTGGTCACTGAAGGCTGCGGGCGTCGATCCTCCCGTGAGATTGTGGGGGGCATGCTGGGTATAGCGCTCGGCGGGATCACAGGGCTTTTGGCCGTGCTGTTTCGCCGCCCCCACTACATACGTCCACTGCTCGGTGCGGAGCGCCCTCGACACCATGAATTCAGCGGTCTGGATAAAGACTTCATTGCGCCATCCCTCGGCGTTCCCTTCCACCAGAGGCAGAGCGCTCCTCCCCTGCATGCTGGCGGGGATCGGAGCCCCGACGGCATCCAGAATCGTCGGAGTGATGTCCACCATGCCCACCAACTCCTGTACCACCCGCGAGCGATTGAACTGGGGGCCTTGGATAATCAAGGGCACGTGAACTGAACTCTCGTGCGCGCTTCTCTTGTACTCGGTATTTCGAGTGCGAAAGTGGCAGCCATGATCGCTGGTGAAAACCACAATCGTGTTCTCATCCAACCCCAATCTCGTAAGAGTGGCCAGAATCGTGCCGACGGCTTCATCGATCCTGGCAATGCATCCGTAGTAGTGGGGCAGTTGGTTGGGCCAGTCTCCGGGAAAGAAACGCAAGTCGTGGGGTACGAAGGGATTGACATACCGCTCCGCATAGCCCTTGGGTGCAATGGCGCTAATCATATCGTTCTGGTAATGCGGCTCGATATAGGAAACCGCCAGCAAAAACGGCTCCTTCCCTTGGTTTTGGAGAAAGTTGACCGCCCGTTGCGTCATGAAGTCGACTCTGTAAGTGTCGGCAAAGTGGAGGGGCTTGCCGTCGCCATCATAGAGGTCCCCATCGTAAGCGTGCGATGTAAATTCCAACACATTGGACGCCTCCCAGAGGTCCAGGAAACCTCCTCTCTCCGGGGGAGAAACAGGGCCTGTGCCTTTCTCTGCCAGGTGCCATTTGCCAATGTAGTTCGCGGTGTAACCTTGCTCACGAAGGACCGTCGCAATGGTCGTAGCATCGCCGGCAATGCCGAAGCCGTTTCTCCACACCCCATGCCGGGCAGGGTATTGCCCCGTCCACAGGCAGGCGCGCGAGGGAGCACACACCGGTTGGTTGGTGATGGCTTGGGCGAAGAGAGTGCCCCTTTTGGCCATGGCGTCGAGGTTGGGAGTTAGCCCCATCGGGTTGAGGCCGTATGCCCCCACGGTGTCCCAGCGCATCTGGTCCGCATGGATGATGATCACATTGGGGCGCCGGGGATGTCCTTCTCCGGATACACCTTCCCCACCCACCGCCATCGAGGGGAGGGCAGGGATGGCCGCCGCCGTTGCCGATCGCTGCAGGAATTCTCTTCTCGAAACCCCAAGAGGCCGGGGCGATGAAGTTTTTGAGTTGGCCATAAGCTGGCTCCCTTCTTGGTGAACCAAACTGCCACTGAAGCTGACCCGCTATTGAAGATGTGCGGGCCCGTCCACTCTGGCATGACGACGTATTATAAACTCGGATCACAATTAGTCAGGCGTTTGTATAACAGGATTATTTGCCGGAAACGCATTGGCAGGATCACCGTCAGACCGCTCTGGTCGTGATTTCTTTCGCCCCTTACGGCCTATGAACGCGCCGCGTTGTAGCGCCGATTTTCAGGTCGGCACGGCTCGGGCACACAGACCAGGCTTGGGATGATCCAATCACGTTTCGGTAGAGCCTCAGTTATACTACTGTCGTGAAAACATCAATCTCCATACCCGATCCTCTCTTTAAAGAGGCCGAGCGGCTCGCCAAGCGGCTCCGCATATCGCGCAGTCAGCTCTATGCACGAGCCTTGGAATGTTACCTCCCGCGCCAAAGGCCAAAGGGAATTAAGGAAGCGCTGGATGCGGTCTATGGCAAGGAGTCATCGGAACTTGATCCCGTAATTGCCCAATGGCAGGCGACGGCGCTCAGCCGGGAGAAGTGGTGATCCGGCCAGGAGAGATTTCGCGGGCATCACTAATGTGCCGCTGATGCATGAAATCGAGGACTGGATGCGATTGGTGCTTGGGTTGTGACTCAAATTGACTCGCACGCATCGCAAAAGGGCGCGATGTTTGTGACACCCGGTGCTGGGAGGCCATCATGCTAAAAATCGAGCGACGAACAAAGAGCTTTCTTAGACTAAAGGAAAACACGCTTGCAGGTGCCTTCATTACCGAGCGCTATGATTTGCAGGAGTTCATCGTCAATAGCCCGAAAGAATTCTTCGCAGAGATTGGGCTGGATCTCTTCATTCTTGGTAAGGAAGTCCCACTCACGGAAACGGTCCAGGACCGGATCGACATTCTTGCGATTGACCAAGAGGGCCGCGCTGTTGTGATTGAACTAAAGCGAGGGAACAATCGGTTACAACTCCTCCAGGCAATTTCGTATGCGGGCATGTTGTCGAAGTGGCAGCCTGCTGATTTTCGCAAACTACTTAACGAAGAACGGCGCAAGGAGTTGACAGACGAGTTCCTTCAGGGCGCAGAGATAGAGGAAATCAACCGCGAGCAGCGGATAATCCTGGTTGCGGAGGCATATGACTACGAGGTCCTCGTCGGTGCTGAGTGGCTGAGCGAGAAGTATGGTGTTGACATCATTTGCTGTCGGGTTTTGCTGGCCAAAGATCCCCAATATGGTGTGGAGTACCTAACGTGTATGCAAATCCTTCCAGCCCCTGAATTAGCGGCTCAAAGCATTATACGTGGGCCAGGGGGGCCCCGAGTGCAGCGGTGGAAGGACTGGGATACTGCTTTGTCAGTCGTCGAAAACCCCGCGATCGTGCAGTACTTCAAGGGAGAAATTGAATCTGGGCAGGAGTGCTATTTGCCGAAACGGATTCTATTTTACAAGATTAATGGCAAGCGGCAATTTTTCCTTGCAGCTCGGACGAAGAACGCTTATGTCTGGCAGTATGTGCGATTCCATGAGGACATTGAATTCTGGAAGGGCGGCCTCAGTGATCCGCAATCCATCCAACCTGTTAAGAAAGCTGCTTGCTTGCGCTTCTTTCTCACGACAGAGCAAGACTTGAAATTCTTTCACAGAGCAGTTACACGGGATCTGATTACAGTTGAATGGAAGGAACAATCCAGCGAGGGCTCCGTCTCTGACGAGCCTCCATTCGGCGGCGAGACTACAGATGAAACTCGAAATCAGGATTGAAGAGCTTTTTAATAAGCAGGCAGACCAATACGGCGACGAATATTTTCACGCCTTTGATGAATTCAAAGCCGCATTGAACGAGGGCCGCGTGCGTGCGGCGGAGCCGGATGCGAGTTCTCCTTCCGGCTGGCGCGTGAATGGCTGGGTCAAGAAAGGCATCCTACTGGGCTTCCGCCTGGGTCGCGTGGTGGCTATGCCGCCCAGTGACCTTCAGTTTCGTGACAAGCACACTTATCCCTTGAAGCAACTCCCGAGCGACCAGAACATCCGCGTGGTGCCCGGCGGGTCGTCGATTCGCGATGGCTGCTACATCGGGAAAAACGTTACCTGCATGCCGCCAATGTACATCAACGTGGGCGCATATGTGGACGAAGGGACCATGATCGACTCGCACGCGCTGGTGGGTTCTTGCGCGCAGGTGGGCAAGCGTGTGCACATCAGCGCTGCGGCGCAAATCGGCGGNNCGCAGATTGGCGGCGTGCTGGAGCCGATTGGAGCCATGCCCGTGATTGTGGAAGATGAAGTCCTGGTGGGCGGCAACTGCGGAGTATATGAAGGAACGATTGTGGGCAAAGGCGCGGTGCTCGCCGCCGGAACCATCATCACCGGTTCCACGCCCGTCTACGACCTGGTGCGCGACACCGTCCATCGCCGTGAGGGCGACGCTCCACTGAGGATTCCCGAGGGCGCGGTGGTGGTCCCCGGCGCGCGCGCCGTCACCAAGGGTCGAGGCAAAGACTTGGGAATTTCCCTCTACACCCCGGTCATCATCAAATACCGCGACGAAAAAACCGACCACGCCGTCCGGCTGGAAGAGCTGCTCCGCTAATGAGCTCGCGGGAATCGTGGGCGATGCCGGATCACCTGAAAAGCAAGCAAGCTTTTAGCCAGGGGCCGCCCGTATGCAGTCTACCGTTTCCTGGCTCCTGGCTCCTCACTTTCCCGCCATCAGCCTTTCGATCTCCTCGACGGTGCGTGGCAGGCGGCGGCTGAGCAGTTCGTTGCCATCCGGCGTGATGAGAATGTCGTCTTCGATGCGCACGCCGAGTTTTTCTTCGGGAAGGTAAATGCCCGGCTCCATGGTGATCACCATACCCGGTTCGAGCGCCCGGTTATAGTCCATGGGATCGTGAACATTGAGGCCGATGGGATGGCTCAGCCCATGGATGAAGTACTGGCCGAGCGGCTGGCCGTGCAAATCCTTGCCGTGGGTATTGATGTAATCGTAAGCGATTTCGTACAGGCCCTTCGCGCCATGGCGGCCCATGTACATACCGGGCTTGGCGACGGCCAGAGCGGCATTCTGCGCCCCCAGGACAATCTCGTAAATCTCGCGCTGTCGCGGCGTGAAGTGGCCATTCACCGGCAGCGTGCGCGTGATGTCGCTGGCGTACCCGCCGTAGGAACCCGCCACGTCCATTAACACCACGTCGCCGTCGTGCACCTGGTTCCAGTCCTGATCGTAGTGCAGGACCGTGGAGTAGAATCCTGAACCGACGATGGGTGGATAAGACGGCCACTCGCAGCCCCGGCGCTCGAATTCATACTTCATCAGTGCGGCAATCTGGTATTCCCAAACACCCGGCTTCACCGCCTTCATGGCGGCAAAGTGCGCTTCCAGCGATGCGTCCACGGCCTTGCGGATCAGGGCGATTTCTCCCGGACTCTTCACCGACCGCATGGGCCCGATGGTCGCGCGGATGTCCACAATTGAGGCCTGGGGGGCTTTGTCGCGAAGCTTGCTCACGATCCCCGCCAGAAAGCAGTCTTCCCCGCTCTCGGATTGCGGCGTCTGCTCGGTGTAAATCGTGGAGAACCCTTTGAGCGCCTCCTGGAGGTCGGAGTCGAATTTCGTGATGTCGCGAACCACAGGAAATCCCGTGCGGGCACGAGCCTCTGGGTCCTCCGGCGCCAGTTTCGGCCCCGTCCATTTCTCTTCCCCGCGATCGTGCGACGGGATGTAGAGGATTTCTTCCTCCAGTTCCGCCGTTGAGCCATGCGCATGAGCCTTGGGCGCCAGCAGCATGATGGCCTCCGGCTCGTTCCAGCCGGTGAGGTAGTAGAACTCCTCATTCTGCCGGAAGGATGTCACGCTGGCCGCCACATCCGCCTCACCATATCCGTAGAGCACGACCACGCCATCGCCGCCCGTCTCGCGAATCAGGCGGGCGCGCCGCTCGTGAAATGCGGACAGAGGCTCGCGCTCCCAGGCGCCCGCCGCCAGCGCCCCCCCCAGGATGGCCGCCACGATAAGCGCCAGAATTGCCCGGTGTTCGAACCTTGGTTGCATCAGAACCCCCTTCGGAAATGAGCGTATAGCATAACGCCTCGGTCAAGTGGCAGCGTGTTTGTTGGCATGACGGGAAAGGTGTGAGCGTGGCGGCGCGGGGCCCGGCAGGGGCAACAGCAGTTCCGCACAGTGTTAACTAAAGAGTTACGTGGCATGTTCCACGGAGCGCGGGCGGAGGAGCGCGGGCAGGGCGTTGGCCAAGCGTCGCAGCGGGGTTTGGAACAGTGACATGGTCCCCATGTAGGCGTAGCCCATGAGGAACAGCATCAGGAAAGGCGTGGTGAGATAATTCTCCATGGTGAGGGAATAGATCAGGGTGAACAGGAAGTAGCCGGCCAGGCCGAGTTCGATGATGGGAATCCAACCGGCGCGGCGGCGCACATACTTCTTGCCTTCCCAACCCTCACTGCCGCCTTGTAAGTGGTATTTCGGCGTGCGCACGAATTCCGTTTGCCTGCCGATGATCGCCTCAATCACCGCCTTGGAGTTGGTCACGGCCAGGCCGATGCCGGTGGCCATCAGGAAGGGAATGTATTTGATGCGGCTGCGCCACTCATGCGGGTAGAGATCGCGCTGCGCCACCATGTAGAAACTTG
>PLWR01000633.1 GCA_003165615.1 Acidobacteriota bacterium
GGCCCTGGCGCTGGGCGCGCGCCCCGGCTAACCCCCCTCCGTTTCCCCGCACCTGCTCCCCAACCTTCGCGCTTGCGAAACCGCCACGCAGAACTCCGCCTCGAATCCACCCTTCTCCTCCACTCTTCAACGCCATTGCTCGGAGAAAGCTCCTGCGGGCGCGATCCACACCATCCTGATTACCCCGCCGAGGCGCTTTCCCTTGCGAAATTGAAATTTGGCGATGCTTCATGAATAATCCGGGCTAGGATTCACGCTCGGAGAACGAGCTGAAGTTTCTGACCGATGAAGAAGCGCAACAAAAACCCGGCCAAGGTCCCCACGGCCTTTCACGTCATGGCCAAGCCCGTGGGCCCGATTTGCAATCTGGACTGCCGCTACTGCTTTTATCTCGAAAAGGAAAACGTTTACGGCAAGAAGCAGGATTGGGCCATGCCCGACCCGGTTTTGGAGTCGTACATCTCGCAGTTCATTACCGCGCAGGATGCGCCGGCAATTTCCTTTGCCTGGCAGGGCGGCGAGCCCACCTTGCTGGGTGTGGACTTTTTCCGCAACGCCATCGCCATCCAGAACAAATATGCCAACGGGAAGAAGATCGAAAACGCCTTTCAAACCAACGGCGTTCTGCTCGACGATCGCTGGGGCGAGTTTCTGGCCGAAAACCATTTCCTGATCGGGATTTCAATTGACGGTCCCGCCGAACTGCATGATTTCTACCGCGTGGATAAAGGCGGCGCGCCTACGTTCGACCGTGTTATGCGGGGGCTGCGTTTCCTGAAAAAGCATCAAGTGGAATTCAACGCCCTCACGGTGGTGAATCGCCAGAATTCCCAGCACCCCTTGCGCGTGTATCGATTCCTAAAGGGCATCGGCGCCCAATTCATGCAGTTCATCCCCATTGTGGAGAGGGTGGCCAAGGCGGCGAACCCCGACGGGCTGGTCCTGATTTCACCGCGTGACCCGCACTCCGCCGAAGTCTCCGACTGGTCGGTGGACTCACGGCAGTACGGCGTCTTCCTGTGCACAATTTTCGACGAATGGGTGCGCAGGGACGTGGGAATTCATTTTGTCCAGTTGTTTGACGTCACGCTGGAGAGTTGGATGGGCATGGAGCCGAGCTTGTGCGTTTTCCGGCCAACCTGCGGCGGCGCCATGGCGCTTGAGCACAATGGCGACCTCTACTCCTGCGACCACTACGTTTACCGTGAAAACAAGTTGGGCAACATCATGGAGCAGCCGCTGCAAACGCTGGTGAATTCCAACCAGCAACGCCGCTTTGGCCTGGACAAACGCGACTCACTGCCGCGCTACTGCCGTGAATGCAACGTTCGATTTGCCTGCAACGGCGAGTGCCCCAAGCATCGCTTCATCTCGACCCCCGACGGCGAGCCCGGATTGAATTACCTCTGCGCAGCCTACAAGCTCTTCTTCAATCACGTCGACCCTTACATGAAATTCATGGCCAACGAACTCCGCCACCAGCGCCCGCCCTCGAACGTCATGTCGTGGATTCGCCAACAAGGGCAATCCGCCCCCCTCACGACGCATTGCCCAGGCTGATCACGCCGATGGCAAGGAAGAGAATGCCGATCCCAGTCAGGCAATAGACCAGCGCGGTGCGGCTGACACCTTTCCATTCGCCGCTCAAGAAACCCCAAAGGTTGCCGGCAATGATCGCGGTGGAGATAAACATGGGCCAGCCGACAATTCCGCCCAGCGTACCCAGAACATCAGCGCCCACTCCATAGACCATTACTCCACTGAACCAGAGCACTCCCATCAGGGCGGCGCCCAGGAAATAGCCCGCGCCCGTCGATTTTTCCCGGTAGACGCCCCAAGTGTGATTCTTGTTCAAGAGGTAGATGCAATAAGCCGCGTTGGGCAGGCAACCGCAGCTCACCCCGAGCGCCCAGATGGCGTTGCCCGACATGGCCGTCGAAGCCCCGGCCTGCAGCGAGAGCTGCCGCATCTCCTCGCCGAAAACAAACGCGAAGTTGAGCATTGCGGAAAAGATGCCGGAGAGGATGCAGATGATGAGTCCAACGCCGAAGCCCGAGCGCTCCGAGGCCGCCGCCTGCTCGCGTTCACGGCGCTTCCCCGCCACGGCCAGGAAGGCAAGCCCCAGGGTCATGACCAGAGTCCCCGCCATCAGCGCCAAGCCGGGCCGGATCCAAAGCTGATCGTGATGAAGAATCACCAGCGGCAGAAGTGCTCCGAAGGAGGAAGTAATGCCAAGGATCAGCGCGAAACCCAGTGCCAGCCCCACGCGCGCCAGTCCCTGGCCGAACAACAGGCCGCCAATGCCCCAAGCGAATCCAAAGAGGCCAACCTTGACCAGCACCGCGCCGGAAGATTGCTGGAACACGCCTCCCAAATGAGGAACCGTAGCCAGCGCCGTCGCCCAGGGAAGAATCAGCAACCCCGTGAAAGCATAGATCAGCCAGTTGTTCTCCCAACACCACGCGGAAAGGCGCTTCATGGGGGCCGCAAAGCTGCCGTTGAGCAATCCCCCCGCAATAACCAGCGCGAGGCCCAAGCCAATTTGATGACCCATAATTCCTCCTGTGGAATCCCGGTGCGTACAGCTCTCGTGTGGCGACGAGGGGGAGCACCCTACGGGGGGCGGCGGCAGCCGGCCGCGCCTCCTGAGGAAGCATCGCTTGCTCAGCGCGAGTTGCGAGCCTGCGCGCGGTTAGGACGCTGATTCGAAGGATTTGACAGCGTCCTGGACGGTATCGAAAACGTCAAAAACTGTCACCAGTTTCGTAATATGAAGCTGCTCGTTAAAACGTTTGGTGAGGTTGGCCAGCTTTAAATTGGCGCCCTGGTTCTGCGCCGAGGTGAATCCCGCCACCAACGTGCCCAAGCCGGCGCTGTCGATATAACCTACCTCCGCAAGGTCGAGCACCAGGCGCGTCTTGCCCTGGCTCAAGAGGTCCTTGAGTTTGGTGCGCAGCAGGTTGCTCCCCTCACCCAAGGTTACGCGGCCTACCAACTCCAGAACTGTGACCCCGTTCACTTCCTTCTCAATAATATTCAATGCCATACACTTCCTCCTGTTATTGCGTTTCGCGCGGTGGATTTTCTAATACTCCGGTTCCCACGAACCATGCGCTGCCCTGAATCACATGACCAGGCAAATTCTTCTACCAAGCCCCGGCAACCGCCGGACCTCCCTCCGCAGGCTCTGCCGCGGATTTAGGGGTTGGCACTCCCCGACGCGGGAAGGCGCATTCTACAAGGCTCTTGCAGGAATGCAAATGACGCGATGAAGGCGGTATCGAACGCCGGGGAATTCATTAATGAAAAAAGCCGCCGGAGCTTCCTGTCGCTATTTGGCGCTGGAGGAAACCTTCCAGCTAAGAGACAGGTGTTCGTTGTCAACTTCCACAGAGAGAGTGGGAACAAAGCCCCCCGGCGGCGGCAGCTTGATGGCTTTGGTCAGGTCCGTTGCCCCATCCTTGGAGGTGACGCGGATGGAAATGTCCGACATGCCGGCTGGTACCGTGATGGTGCGGGTTAAAGTTCCTTGGTAGGAGCCTTTGATCCCAAGGAATCCTCCCTTCACCTTTTTGCCTTTTAAGGATTCTCCAAAAAGAGGGTTCCCGTCGGCGGAAAAGATAAGCATCCCCTCCTTCAGGCCGAAATTGCAGAGAACCTGCACGATCCGAGGGATTTTGGCGAGTCTGGCGGCCTCGGCCTTGGCGATCTCTTCCGGGCTGGGCGTGGAGGGCGCCGGCACAGGAGGCGGCACCGCCACGACGGGCGCTGGTTGGGGTGGTGGAGCCGGCGCGGGCGCTGCCGGCTGTGGCGCCACCTGCTTCGGTTTGTGTAAAGTGGTCTTCCTTGCAACCCCGGGGGCCGCACTCACCGGTGTCGCCGGCTGCGCAACCGTGGGCGCAGGGGGTGGTGTAGGAGGCGCTTCGGGAGTTGGAACCGGCGGTGGAGTCACCACCGGCGGCGTTTGTACCGCCCCCTGAGCGGGCGGCGCGGGCGCAATCCTGGTTTGATGGAATTTCCAGTACCCTACCAATGCCGCTGCGGCCAGCATCACGGCTACCACCCCCCCGATCAGGGCGGGGATGAGTTTCGACTTGGGTGCAGGCGGCGCCGCGCCGGGAGTTTCAGCCGGCTCCATCTCGCACGCAGCGTCAGGTATGTAGGACGGTGCGGGCGGAGCCAGTTCTGGTCCCGCTGCCGGAGGCGGTGCAGAAAAATCTGGCAACGGCGTTGGAAGGGTTCTTTCCATCCCGGGAGAATCGGCCGGAGGGGGAGCCACCGGCGCCGCATATGGCCATGATGGCGCCTGCGGCGATACGCGCGAAAGATCCGGCACCTGCATCGGAAGCGTCCTCTCCATCAATGGAAAATCTGACGGAGCAGGAGGCGTCGGCGCCACGCGCGGAGATAATGGTGCCTGCGGCGATACGCCGGAAAGGACCGGTGCCCGCATAGGCAGAGTTTGATCCATGAGAGGCCGCGCCTCCGGGGTCGGCGCGGGCTTGACGGGCGCGGAAATGACGGGCTTAGGCAGTGGCGGCCGCGCAGGTGGCGAAGCGGGAGGCGCGGAGACCGCCTGCGGCGGGGGAGATCCCGACGCCGCTTTCATAAGTTCTGAGACTGGCATAGCCACCGTCCGCGCCGCGGGCCGAGGCGCCACGGGGCCTCTCGATTCCAAGGGATTGGCCGAGGGCGGCGCTGAGGGTCTGGGCAGCGGTGCAGCCACCCGCGGAGGTGGCGCCGCGGGCGGCCGAGGCGGTGCTGGCCGAGACAAGGACGGCTGGGAAGCTGGTTTCACGAGGCCCGGAATCGGCATGGCGAGCGTCCGATCCGTGGGAGGGGCCGCAGGCGGCGGGGCAGGGCGAGCGGCTGCTGGCGCCCCTTTTTGCGAGCGGAGCGGACGGCCCTGTTGAAGGTCATCCAGGTCATCCAGCAATTCGCGCATGGAGGCATACCGCTGGCTGCGGTCCTTCGCCAGGCACTTCTTAATGATCTGATCGTGCGCCGGGCTTAGCTGAGAATTGAGACTGCTGGGCAACGCCGGTTCTTCGTACACGATCTTGAACATGACGGCGGCTGTATTGCCGGAGAAAGGTTTCTGCCCCGTGAGCATGTTGAAAATCATGATGCCCAAAGAGAAGATGTCCGTGCGGGCGTCAACTTCGCCTCCCCTCACCTGTTCAGGTGACATAAAGGAAGGTGTTCCCATGATTCCTATGGTGCGCGCCACGCCTTCGCGCGCCAGCATTTTGGCGATGCCAAAATCCGTGATCTTGGCGCGTCCATCGTCCGTCACCAGAATGTTCGCCGGCTTTAAATCGCGGTGGATGACGTGATTCCGATGCGCGTAATCAAGCCCCTCGGCAACCTGCCGAATTATATAAAGGAACTGTTCGGTGGTCAGAGGGTGGCCCGACTCGAGAATTTTCTCCAGGGTCACACCCGGAACCAACTCCATCACAATGCAACTGGTCTGGTTGACATGGTCATCAAAGGCGTCATGAATGACGACGATCGCGGGGTGCGCCAGGCGGCCAGCCGCCCGAACTTCGCGCATGAACATTTCTTGCGGGCTGTTGGTTCCTTCCTCATGAGAATCGCTGAGGGAGAGAACCTTGAGCGCAACCTCGCGGTCAATGGTGGGATCGGTGGCCCGGTAGACAATCCCCATCGCCCCCCGGCCCAGTTCAGCATTGATAACGTATCGGCCGATTTTCTTCATGGCTCTTCTTCAAGGCTAAGTTGCGGCTTCCGCGCCTCCACACATATTGGGTCCCGTGGGAGCGCTTCGCCACATTACACCAGCAAGCATCAACCGCACCTGCACCTGCGCAGCCCCCTCAGTCCGGACTGAATTGGATCCTTCCGCAACGCCAACATATCACAACTTAAGTCACGCGGGTAGCGGAGGCAGCGGCGAAGGGTCCCGCCGGGTTATGCAGGAGGAATGGAGCTATTGCTGGCCGAGTTCCTTTTTCAGCTCCACCACTTCCCTTTCCAGCCGCTGCTGGCGGCGCTGAATCACCCAGGCGTAGAGCGTGAAGATGCCCCAAACGAGTCCATACGCGAAAACCAGATACAGATTGCACATGCTATGCCCCCTGGGAAGAACGCTGCAACCGCCGGAGATGAGCGACGTCGCGCCGCAGCGCCGCCAGCCGCAAGTATTGCCGCATCAAGTAAGTAAACAAACACAGAAATGCGCCCCAGGTTACGAGTAAAGCCACCCACATGCGTGGATCAAGCCCGGAGCCCTCCCCGCCGGCAATCACCGGCGACGGATGTTGCGTCCGCCACCAACGAATGGCCATGTAATCAATGGGTACATCGACGAAACCTATAATCCCCACCACCGCCGCCAGGACGGCCGATCGCCCGGGATTGATGACGTAGCTTCGCAGCATCAAATAAGCCACGAACAGAAGCCACAAAACAAAGGTGAGCGTCAGGCGCGCGTCCCACGTCCACCAAATGCCCCAAACCGGTTTTGCCCACAGCGGGCCGGTTACCAGCACGCAGGTGCAGAACACAAATCCCACTTCCGCCGCACTGCTCGCGAAATCATCCGCTGCATCCCGACGCTTCCATAGATACGCAATGCTTCCGAGAAAAATCAGGAAATATGCGATCAAGGCCGTCCAAGCCGCCGCCACGTGGATATAGAAGATGCGCTGCACTTCGCCCATGGTGGCTTCCTGCGGCGCATAGAGAAAGATCAAATAGGTGGCCACCCATAGCCACGCGAGCGTCACGATGAGGTGCAGGGTGGGGGGAAAGATCTTTTTCATGGCTTAGTTCTTTGTCCGTGGTCCGTGGTCAGTTGTCCGTGGCCGGCGTTCAACGAAAGGCGAAACTCGAAATTCGAAACTCGTCGCGAATTTCGAGTTTCGAGTTTCGAATTTCGGTCTTTCCAGCAACTGACAACGGACCACTGACCACGGACTATTCTTCCAAAACATACTCAAACAACAAATAGGACAAAACGATAAAGATGATGCTAAATCCCGCCGCCAGTTTAATCCAGCCCGAAAACTCGCTGAGGGGGTCGCCCTTCAGCGCTCCGGTGGAGCCCTCCACCCCGGCAATAAATATGGGGACGGCCACCGGGAACTGGAGCACCGGAAGCATCACCTCGCGCATGCGAGTATTGGCGGCGACGGCCCCGAAGGTCGTTCCCACCGCCACGTAGCCCAACGTGCAAAAGAAGGTACTGAGCGCGAACCAGCCCAGCGACGGCATGAAGGAAAAGTTATACCAGAGGCTCGCGGCAAACACCACGACGACCTCGGCGATTCCCATAAAAAACAGGTTGGCGAGCATTTTGCCGAGATAGATGGCGCCCGGATCCACCGGCGCCAGGCGCATGCCCTCGAGGCCCGCGTTCTCGCGCTCCGCCGCGAACGAACGGTTGAAGCCCAACACGCCGGCAAAGGCGAAGGCGATCCATAACAACCCGGGCAGCAGGCGTAAGGATTCCTCCCGCGCCGGCTCAAAAGCAAAATTGAAAAGGAACACCACCAGGAGGCCAAAGATACACATGGAGGCAAGCGTCTCGCGATGCCGCCACTCGACGCGCACGTCCTTCACGAAAATGGCCGAGATGACTCGAAGTGTTCGCATGAAATGCCTGAGAAGTTAGAAGTTAGAATAAAACACCGCCCGCATTCCCTTAACCTCCTAGCCCCTAACTTCTAGTTTCTAGCTTCTACACGGCGCGTTGTTAATTCTGAGCTCGAATTGCGCTCGGAAAGCGTAAATCATGGTAAATTGGCCATCACAAGCCGTAATTTTCTGAAAAATTGGCTTCAAAAAGGCACAAATGCCCGACATAAACTCGGGCAAATTGTCAAGCGACCCTTTGTTTTCATACACATTTCCGGATCGACCTTCATTTTTTTGTACTTTTTGGGGGTGGTGGTCCCTCATCAGTGACTTCTTGTTGGTTTAAGGTGTGGCGGAATCGCCACAATGGATGGAGGCCAGAGGCTTCCCGTTGCATGCGCGCAGTCCTTCCTTGCCGGGCGCAGACTCCCTTCTCAACTATACTCACAACGCTAGCCTTTGTCAAGAATAAAATGAGGCTACACCTGGTAGTTTTTCTTCATGCCCGGCACCCCACCGGCAGCCGCGCGTTGTTAGTCCTGGAAGAACCCACGGTCAGAAATGCACTGACCGTGATGTTATGAAAGCGGCTACCTCCTACTGCCTCCTAGCTCCTGAATCCAGACTCCCGTTCGCGGCGCGGAATTGACCGGCCCATCGTATCGCACCCTTCCGCTTTCAAGCGCTACGAGCCGCCGGGCGATGGCTTTCCCCTGCTCAAAATCGTGGGTGGAGAGAATCAGAGCCTTGCCCTGTCCTTGCAGGCTCCGCATCAAGTCTTGCAGGGACTCGGTGGAAGCCGCGTCGAGTCCGGTAAAGGGCTCATCCAACAGCAGAAACTGGGGGTCGTGCAAAAACGCCCGCGCCAGGGAAACCCGTTGTTGATACCCCCGCGAAAGCTCGCGGACCGGCGTCTCCGCCCGGTCGCGGAGGTGGAAGAGGTCGAGCACGCGGGCCATCCGCTGCGGGAGACCCGCCAGACCGAAGAGTTTTCCCACGAATTCTAGGTTTTCACGCGCGGTGAGTCCGCCGTAAAGAAACGTGGTATGGGAAACGAATCCGATGGCGGATTTCGCCGCGGCAGGGTTGGCGAGGACGTCAGCGCCGTCATACAGGACCTTGCCTTCGCTCGGACGAGCCAGCGTGGAGAGCACGCGCAGCAGCGTGGTCTTGCCCGCGCCGTTGGGACCGTATAGCAGGATGGAATCCCCGGGCTCGACGCGTAAGCACGCGCCATTCAGAGCCTGAAAGTCCCCGAATTGCTTGGAAACATCGCGCAGTTCCAGCGCGGGTCTAGCGCGGGGTGTGTCGGATGGCATAGGACTCGAGCAGCGCGGGCGGAGCTTTCTTCAGCTTCGCCACCAGGCGCGCTTTCAATTCCAGACGTTCTTTCCAATAAGGCTTCTCCGCGATCTTGCCGGTCGCGAAGAGCTCATCCAAATCGGCGAGAGAATTAAACAACTTTTCCACTTCGGCTTCCAGCGCCTTTTGCAGTTGACTGGCGCTCTGCTGAGCTTTCCACTTGGGCCATTCCTTGGTCACGCGCACGCCCAGCCCCCAGAGCAAGACCAGCAGAAAGCAAGCGAGCAGCAGCCCGCCCATGCGCGTCATGGAGTTGGGAAGGGTCTTCACTTCCGCGTCGGATTGACTGGCCGGGGGTCCGACCAAGGCAGTTTCACCGGCCGCAGCTTCACCACTGACGCTGGCGGCGAGCTCGGCGTTGGGCGGCAGGTTTTGCGCCAAATATTTCTGGCTTCCCGACTCCGCATCGGCACCCGCGGCTTTGAACAAAGTGGAGTCCACGGCAAGGTTGGAGGGTGAAACCAGCAGCTCCACGCTATCGATGGGGTAGGCAACGGAGTCCGCAAGACCCAGCTTATTCGAACCGTAGTCGCCGTCGTAAGCCACCATCATCACCGTCAGTCCGGGCTTCAGGGGGTACTGAATATTGAAATTGCCCGCCCCTTTGCCGGGGTTCACGGGCTGCGGTAGCGGCATGTTCATCAAACCGGCCACCGCGGCGCTGGGATCGCTGGCGGTTTTGGGAAGGCGAAACAGGAATGTGCCGTCGGGATTCACGTAGCTGCGCGGCGGGTCGGCGGAGTTGCGAATCGCGAACATCTCCTGCACGTGAACCTTGCCACCCTCAGCATGCAAGATGATGCGGGCGGATTGAATCCGCACGGGCGGCGCCGTGCGTGTGGCATCGTAAACTGTGATGTCGGCTCGGGCTTGGCCACGGTCGTCGAACTTAACCGGGGAGTTATAATTAACACCCTGATAATCTGCCTGGAGGAGATAAAAAGAATCGGTGGCGAGGTTGCTGGCGGCCACCACGAATTGGCCGTTCGAATCCGTTACCGCGGTGGCAACCTGCTGCATCCCGCCGCGCGGCATCAAGAGCTGAAGCGTCTGGTTGGAAACAGGGCTGCCGGTGGTGCCGTTCAACACTTGCCCCGAGACTTTGCCTCCCGCGGCGAGCAAAGCGGAGCTTGAACTTAGCAGCCAAAGGCAGGCCACCGCAAGGGTGAGGAATTTGATTGGATGCAATTTCACGTTCATTGGGACCTGAACAGGTTGCGGGAAAACGCCCCCACTCCTGTCATCCTGAGCGCAGCGAAGGATCTCGCCTTGCGCATTTTCAAGAACAGTGCGAGATTCTTCGTCGCCTGCGGCTCCTCAGAATGACAGCGCCAACGAGTCCTCTATGAGCCAAGATAAGCCGCGAATCTGGCGAACAGGCCCGCGCTGCATTTGCCAGGTGCTGTAGCGGCGGTGTCTCCACCGCCGGCCGGCGGTCGGAGACCGCCGCCTACACTTGCTTTTTCCCCGCAGCCGCAACGCGTGCCCCGCACTCGCCGCAGAATTTTACCGGCAACGGATTCTCGTATCCGCAAGCTGAGCAAGTGTACTCGATTTGGGGCTGCGTCCCGCGCTTTACCCTGCGCGCGGCGATTTCGCGTTCCACCACGGCATCGTCCTGCTTGAGCAGTTCGGCCTCCTGGGTCGCGGCCATCAAACCCGCCGCCTCGCCAAGGTAGTTGGTGCGCAGAGCTTCGTAATCTTCGCGGGCGATCTTGCCGGACTGAAACTCAAACTCCAGGTCCTGCAAGTTATCGTAAACCACCAGCCGCCGCCGCTTCAAATCGCCGAGCACGGTTACATCCATGGGCAATGGGCCGCCCGCAGTTTCCGCGCTGAGCAACGGGAAGACAATGTATACCGCCATCCCCACCGCAATCAAAACTGCCATGGTTAACAGCATAATGAAGTCGTATCCAGAATCAAAAGTTGCAATGTAAGTATCTCCCGGCAGAGCCGGAGGCTTTACGATGCGGGCCCCTCAAAGGGGTCGGGCCAAGCAAGAAACCCCTCACCCGACCTCGTCCCTCGGCCACGCTCTCCCCTGGGAGAGGGAAAGACTCTCAGCGCGCGGTAGCGCGCCCCGAACAAAACCCACCCTCTCCGAGGGAAGAGGGTGTCCGTCAGCTGACGGACGGGTGAGGGGTCTTTTCACCCATTCAGCCGAGCGCAAACTCAGCGACTTCCGCAATCGTCAAACTTCCTGGTGCCGCCCTCCCGATCGAATCGGGACAAGTTCCGGGCGCCTATACATTTCCGCCGGCAACTGTAGAGGCCGGCTTCACAGGCTGCGGAAAAACGTCCCAATGCTGTCATCCTGAGCAACAGCGAAGGATCTTGCTCTGAGCGTTTTCAAGGCAATGCGAGATTCTTCGTCGCCTGCTGGCTCCTCAGAATGACAGTGCCAATGATTTATTCCGCAACCACCCAATTTCTAAATTCTGCCTACTTTCCCAGCCCCGCTGATTTCATTTCTTCTTCCACCGCATTGAGTACCTTGGGATCATGCGACGCGGCAGAAGGAACCGGCACCAGTGCCGGTTTGGTCTTCCAGCGCCGCACGATGACCACAACAATCCCCAACCCTACCAACAATCCTAGGCTGGGCAGAATCCAAATCGCCAAGTTGAAGCCGTGGGCGGGCGGAGTGGAGAGCACCTGGACGCCGTAGCGGAGCGACAAATCCTGGAGAATGGTGGTCTCATCCTTGCCGTCTGCGATTTCCTTCTTGATGAAGCCCTGCATCTGGGCTTTCTCGGCACAGTCAAGATGCGGGCACCCGTTCAGCGGCGCGTTGCACCCGCACGTGCA
>PLWR01000410.1 GCA_003165615.1 Acidobacteriota bacterium
CGAAGCTGCCGATGCTGGTGTCATAAAGGGAATAAGGCGACACGCGGTCGAGCACGCGGATGTTGCCGCGGTACAGGCCCAGGGTTACTTTCCCCGTCACGTTTACTTGCGTGGTGGCAATGAAGCTGTCCAGAGCTTCGCGCAGCGGCGTGAACCACTGTCCGTAATAGACCAGCTCGGCATATCGCAATGCGATGTGTTGTTTGTAGTGGAAGGTTTCCCGGTCAAGGCACAGGGCTTCCAGTTCGTGGTGGGCCGCGTAGAGCAGCGTGCCTCCGGGCGTTTCATACGCCCCATGCGATTTCATTCCCACCAGCCGATTTTCCACCAGGTCGGTGCGGCCCACGCCGTAGCGGCCGCCGATTTCATTCAAGGTTTCGACCAGCTTGACGCCCCCCATGCGCCTGCCATTCACTGACACCGGCACGCCCGCCTCAAATCCGATGACCACCGTTGCTTCCTGATTCGGCGCGTTTTGAGGACTGGTGGTGAGCTTCCACGCATCCTCGGGCGGCTCGCCCAGCTTGGTTTCCAGCGGCCCGCCCTCGTGGCTCAGGTGCCACAGATTCTGGTCGCGGCTGTAGAGGTCCTTCTTGGTGACGGGCACCGGAATGCCGTGACTTTCCGCATATTGCAAAGCGTCTTCGCGCGATTTGATGGACCATTCACGCCACGGAGCGATGACCCGAAGATGTGGCGCAAGCGCCTTGAAGGTCAACTCGAAACGCACCTGGTCATTGCCCTTCCCCGTGCAGCCGTGCGCCAGGGCGTCCGCGCCTTGTTCGAGGGCCACCCTGACCTGGGCTTTGGCCAACACCGGCCGGGCAAGGGAAGTTCCCAGCAGATACTTGCCTTCGTAAACCGTGCCCGCTTTGACGGCTTTCCAAAGGTAGCCGGTTACAAATTCCTCGCGCAGGTCCTCAACGAAAACTTTGCTGGCGCCGCTGGCCAGAGCCTTCCGGCGGACAGCGGCGTAATCGTCGCCCTGGCCGACGTTGCCGACCATGGCGATGACTTCGCAACCGTAGTTTTCCCGCAGCCAGGGAATGATGATCGAGGTATCAAGCCCTCCCGAGTAAGCGAGAACCACGCGCTTCACTTCTGGAGATGTGGAAGTCAAATGGGTTTCCTCTTCTTTTGTCAGTAGTCAGTGGTCCGTTGTCCGTTGTTAGTGGCACGGAAATGGCGAAACTCGAAGCTCGAAATTGGAAACTCGCCCGACCTTCGAGTTCCGATTCATTGTGCCCCGGACGTCGGACCAGCGACCGCTAGCCACTAGCCACTAACCACTAGCCACTTTCTTTTATGTCGCCACGAGCGCCAGAATTTTCTTGCGAATCATTTCCGCCAGGTGCGAACTGGGAGTGGCGATAAAGATGGTGTCGTCACCGGCGATGGTTCCGACAACTTCCTCCCAGGGGTTGGCGTCCAGCGCCGCGGCCACCGAGTGCGCGTTCCCCGGACGGGTCTTCAGGATTACCATGTTTGCGGCCAGGCGCGCCTCGGTCAGGAATTCCTTCAGCACAATCGCCAGCGGCGGCTCGAGGTGCGCCAGCGGCTCCGCCGCTTCCGGCAGGCGGTATCCGGTGCGGGTCTTGACCAGGCCGAGCTCCTCAATATCGCGCGAGACCGTCGCCTGGGTCACGTGAATGCCGCGATGCGCCAGCTTGCGGCAAAGGTCCTCCTGCGTTTCCACCTCCCGGTTGCGCAGGAGGTCCACAATCTGCGTGCGTCGATAGACCTTGTCCATGTAAGTTTATGCAAACAACGTATAAATATACCACGGGGCCGGGGGCCGGGCAAGCGCCAGCTTCTCCGGTTCCGATACCGGTAGTTGGCTGTCCCGATGAGGGCGCGACGTTGGGTTTCGATGCCGGGCCGGTTTACCTTTGCCCGGTCACGGTGAGAGTACCACTGCCGACGCAACTGTTAACGCCCAGAGGCGAGCTGATCGACAGCGTTTTCTGGAATGTTGAGAAATGCAGCATTTCCTCTTCGGTGAGCTCAAATTGCAGCGGCGTCCATTCCTGGTCGATGCAAATGCCAATGTAGTGCTCGTCATCCTCATCCGGACTCGTCGTCGCAAAGTTCGGCCCCGCGAGGCGCAGCGTGCCGCCCTTCGCCCCGCGGATGAGTTCCGCTTCGACGGCATTGCCGGTCTTGGCGTTGGTAGCCGTGTGGGATCCTCCCGGAAACTGGGCCTTTGCCGAGGCATGGAAGGTGGTAATGGCGAACTGACACCGTTCGCCAGGCTGCATGGTGGCAGAGCAGTGGGCACCCGAACCTGGGTAGGGCGTGTAGACGGCCTCGCTGTGGTGCGTTTCCTTATGATCCATTTGCGTGGAATGGATCTCAACGTCGAGGCTAGTGCGGAAGGAGATACGACTGCACATTGCATCCGTTAAATCCTTCGTCACCTTGGCACTGATATCGCTGAAGTCTGCCTCGGGGCCCGAGCCGCTCCTGCTGAGCAGCACTCCGCCTTGGGCTTCCGTGAGCTGCAGGGTAACGGTTAAGGTGGTTCCATCCGAAGACCAGCCGCCGCTCACCAACTCATTGGGTGGAACATAGCGATTCTGCATCCGAGTCGCCGGGTCTGCCCCTGGAGATTTGGAGATGTCGATCTCGGATTTTATCGCTGCCAGCTTGTCAGGGTCCGTCTCGACAAGGAGGAAGCCGCCGGGCCTGTCGTAGCACGAGGCCGCAATCAAATCCGTCGACACAACCGCCGCCACATCTGCTCCCGTGATGTCGAGTCCTGTTGCCTTGAAGCCTTTGCTGGGCGCCCCGACGATATCCATGCCGGATTGCGCCGCGCCCGTGGCCGCTCCTCCACCCAGAAGCGCCAAGAGGAAAAGACCCAGGATAGTTCTGCCCAAGATTTTCTTTCGCACAACGTCCTCCCTTCGGGGCCCCGAAAAGGGTACCTGGAACATGTGAAAAAATTGAATTTGGACCCGTTATCCACAATGTAAAGTATTGAAAATGCGTAGTGCTGAAATCGGTAAAAGCAATTTTTTCACATGTTCCTGACACCGTTCTCCCTGACACCGTTCTCCCCCTGACACCGTTCTCCCCTCGTGCGCTCGCCCTTGGATTATCGCGCCTGAGAAAAGCCCACGGACAGAAATGCGCTGTCCGTGGCTACCAGCTCAGACATTCTCAATAAGCTTACGCTCTTCCTCCGTAATGCTGTAAAGTTCGTAAACTAGGTTGTCAATTACGGCGTCGGTGGAGGCGATTTCGCGCTCAAGGCGCTCGAGTTCGGAGGGCGCGAGCTTGCCCGAATGCTTTTTCTTGTTTAATTCCAACATGCGGTCCACCAGCACCACCATCTTGTCGTGCCGGGCCTTGTCCCTGGCATCCGCGAAATCAATGGGGCGGATGGGGAGATTGCGTGTTTCCTTGAGGACGATTTTCGGGAAATCGTCTCGTTGCGCGATGTTTGAGCGCTGCAAGAAATACCAGGACACGAGGCCGCTATTGAGACACCCGAGTAAATAGTTCAAATCTGGGCCGCCGACAATTGGCAGAACGCTCTGCATGGATTTGTTGGTAACGAAATCGTCCGTCACCTTGACGGCTTGCAATCGAAATTGCCGACTGATAAGTTCGCGCAATAGAATTCGATGGCCTTTGAAATAACGTTCCGGTTTGGGTTCAGCAAGGCTCTCGTCGAATCTGATAAATCTCTTCTCCCCCGAGTCGAATGAATATCTACGGACTGTCCCCTCGAACGCGCGCCGGCTGTGGGGATGATCTGCCTTTTCGGTGAGGTTGAAGGGAGTCACACCCCTTTGCACGTCTGCGAAATCCTTTAACGGTTTGCCACGGGTTTGTATCTTGATGATGAGTTCAGAAGAGGCGGTGTCAGCGTAAGTCAGGAACTGATCACCGCTCCCGGCAAACCAACCCGTAAGCTCGGCAGTCTTGGTGCCATCCTCAAACTCTGCGATTTGTTCAATCTTGTGCCGCTTTGGGAATGTTTTCAGGAGTACCGCGCACAGCGCTTTCCGAGGCCAAGTAACAGCCTTGGCCCTCTTAACAGCCACGAAAATTGTGGTATCAACCCAGGCCTCGAACACGTCGTAGGGAAGATTAATAAACAACTGTGGGTCGGTCTTGGACACAAGGAACTGGCGGAGGGAACTAAACCTCACGCCACTATACCAGCCAGTCGGCACGATCATTGAGACGCGACCAGAGATATTACACTGCGCTATGGCCTTTTCCATAAAGAGGCTGTAAGTGTCCAATTCGCTTGTTGCGGTCTCGTATTTCGACCGAAGGTAATGCATCTCCCCTTCGCTCAGAAGCGCACCATACGGCGGGTTCCCAATCACGCAATCGAAACCGCCATCTTTCATGACCTGGCCGATGCTGATTTGGCCGTTGCCTGATGTAGGGGCGGTTCGCGAACCGCCCCTCCGGGTTTTCACCAGCGGGGGGCGTAACGCCGCCGTCCCGGCGGCATCCTCCGGTGCCGGCTGGAAGCCGGCGTTACGGGCCGGAAGGAAATTCCAATCGAAGGCGTTGATGCGGTCGCGCTCTTCGTCGGCGAACAGCAGGCCCTGGTCGTAGATATCCGGGCCAATCAGGGAATTGCCGCACTGGATGTTATATTTCAATTCCGGCAGGATGTGCTGCTTGGGCGGCAGTTGCGATTGCTCGCCTTCCAGAGCCTTCAGGTACAGGCTCATCATGGTGATCTCAACGGCTTGCGGGTCGATATCCACACCGAAGAGGTTGTGGCGAAGGATTTTGGCCTTGCGATAGACGGAGAGGCGCTTGGAGCCGTCGGGGTCGGTGTGGACCTCGCGCATAAAATCGAGCGAAGGGTGGGCGTGGCGCACTTCCTGCTCCGGGTGCTCCAGATACCATTGGGTGTGGTAGTCAATCAGGTATTGAAACGCGCCAATCAGAAAAGAGCCCGAGCCGCAGGCGGGATCGAGAATCCGAATCTTCTCAATCTGTTTGGGCGATTTGCCCTCAATGACCTTGCCGACCGTGTTCTTAACGATGTAATCAACAATGTATTTGGGCGTGTAATAGACGCCGCCAGCCTTGCGGACTTCCGGCTTCTCCTCCACCTTGACCTGTTTGGGCGTCAGGCGGATGGTATTGCCGAGGTAGCGCTCATAAATCGACCCGAGTAATTCCACGCCGATCACGTCAAAGCGGTAGGGGCTCTTGGGCGGGTAGAGGCGCTTGATGATGCGGGCCAGAATCTCCGAATCGATTTGGATGTCTTCGGAAAGGTGGGGTTTGAAGATTTCGCCGTTGAAGTCGTCGTTGACTTTGTGGAAGAGGGCGTTGAGCCAGTCGAAGATGTGGAACTTCCCGCCGTGAGTTTCCCACTCCTCCACCACCTCAAGAAGCTGGCGTTTTTCGATCACATGGCGGTCTTCGGCAATACGAATGAAAACAATTCGGTCCAACAGCCGCTGCACCACCTCGTTAAGCTGCTTGGCGGTGAGGTCAGGATTGCGCTTGTGAATATCACGGGCCAGGTCTTCGCGCCAGCCGGTCATTTCATCCAGGAAGACGTCATCCACCTGCTTGCGCAAGTGCGGGGCGCGGCGAGCCTTGGGGAGAAGGGCATCCAGCGAACCGGCGGCAACCCGCTCCTGGGAAAACTCCCAGAGCTTATCGACTTGCGCCGGGTAATCGGTGTATTTCAGTCTGAGCAGCAGGCCTTCATCAGGTTGGCGCTCGTCGGGCTGGCGGGAAGCATCGTAGAAGCGGAATTCTTCAAAATCGGTGAGAATGACGAAGAAAACCTGCTTGGTGTTCCAAACGTACCCCTTGGCCTGCAAGATGTGATGAGGATTGCTGAGGGTTTCTGACGGCGCCTTGGCTTCCACAAAGAACTTGGTCTGCCCGCCGATGCGGAAGTTGTAATCAGGCCGGCCCGTGGTCTCACTCTCGCCGCGCTCAACGATCACCTCGCGCTGGTGGTGCGGAAAACCGGCCGCATTCTCCATGTCCCAACCCAGCGCTTTGAACAGCGGGGTGATGAAATCGACGCGCGCCTGCGCCTCAAGATAATCCTTGGAAAGATAGTGTTCCCGGTCGGCCTGGAAATTTCGGATGAGCTTTTCAAGATCGGCGCGGAACGTGGCAATTGTCGCGGGCAAGTGCGCTCCCCTGATGTTGACCAGATGTGAACCCAGAGTCTAATGCCACCGGACGGCAGATTCAAGAGAAGTTAGGATTGGAAGCAAGGCAGCGCGGACCTTTTTGTTGAGGTCCGCGGCTTTTCGTGGTGATGGGGGGAAGGACCGCGAACCTTGAGGTGCTGGTTCGCGCTACACTGCTGTTTCCCGCGCGCCAGCGCGTTCAGCCTGATGTAGCGGCGGGCTTCACAGGCTGCGGAAAAACCCCTGGCACACGACGTAGCGGCGACTTTACGTCGCCATAACCTCAATGGGTGCAACATAGAGATGGCGGGATAAACCCGCCGCTACGTTGCCATGGCGGGATAAACCCGCCGCTACGTTGCCATGGCGGGGTAAACCCGCCGCTACATTGCCATGGCGGGGTAAACCCGCCGCTACGTTGCCTTGGCGGGGTAAACCCGCCGCTACGTTGCCTTGGCGGGGTAAACCCGCCGCTACATTGCCATGGCGGGATAAATTCGCCGATACATTGCCATGGCGGGGTAAACCCGCCGCTACGTTGCCATGGCGGGGTAAATTCGCCGCTACGTTTTTCCGCAGCCTCTTCAGGCGGCGTTGGGGAGGGTTTCCGGCGTTTCCTCCGGGAGGATTTCAAACGTGGTTTCAATCTTTGCCGTCTTGGAAATCATGGCGCCCACCGAGCAGTACTTGGTTTCCGAGAGGTGAATGGCGGCCCTTACCGCCTCGGGATCGATTTGGCCGTGCAGCCGGTGCTTGATCTCCACGCGCGTAAAGAACGCGGGGGGTTCGGAGTTCTGGTCGGCGCGCAGCTCGATTTCATAACCGGTCACCTTTTGCCGCTTCTTGCGCAAAATATTGATGACGTCAAAAGCCGTGCAGCCGCCCAGGGCCAGCAGCGCCAGCTCGATCGGCTTGGCTCCGCTGTGGCCGTCCGCATCGTCCATCACCAACGCGTGGCCGGTGCCCGATTGGGCCACGAATTGGCGCCCCGTGCCTTCCACCGTGGTCAAACGCAATTTGCCTTCAATCATAGGTCACCTCAATTTCCTTTGGCGCTGGACGCTCCACCTTCCGTCGCGAGGAAGGGAAGCCTGCCCGACCGCGGGGCCGCAAAAACCACGGCAGGTGCGAAGGCCACTCCGCGGGGATTTCCCTCACCTCAGATCGATGAATGCAATTTGCGGTGCGAAGTAACGGAAATGTTTGTGTGCAAGCGCGGAATGCGACATAAAGACCGTTTATAGGTGTCCGCTATGCAAATTAGCTGAGCGGCGCAGGGGTAGGTCAAAAGAATCTTCGCATAGGCTGGAAAAAGCGACATTTTGACATCCCCTCACAGCCCTGGCAGCGGCGGGGATTATCGAGCATCCTTGGGCTATCCACAATGCGGTGGCAGGGGAAGCCTGATTTTGAAATAGCATGGAATGCGATTCCCGATTTTTGATTCCGTACTTTCCGGTACCCATAGGGTGCGGCAAAAACCAATTGCGCCATTACCTGTTCGCGCTGTGCAAAATGGCCGCCGCAAATTTGGGTTATACTGGCGCTGGTGTTGCCCGGCTGTTTCGCATGGCGCCCCCCCTGGCGTTTTCGAGGGCGGCTTTCAACGCGTCACCAAAGCCCCATGCAGGAAAGGATCCCGCTTGGGATTTGAAATCATCGATATTCGCCGGTTTGAGCACAAGGAATTCTCAGACCTTCTGGAAGCTGAATCGCGCGCCTGGAACGACACGCTGCGTTGGAACTTCGCCGCCTCGGTGCGCGTCATCGAGGCCTGCTTGCGTGATAAGCGGCTTTCCGGATACGCCCTGGTGGATGAAGGGAAGATTCGCGGCTACTGTTTCTTCTTCTACGATGGGGAAAAAGGGATCATCGGCGACCTCTTTGTGAATCCGGAATTGGTGGGCCAAGGCCAGGAGCATGAACTGCTGGAGCACTCCCTGGAGACCCTCCTGGGGACTCCCGGCTTGCAGCGCATTGAAGCCCAGCTTCCGCATTATGAGCGCGAGGAACTGGAGTCACGCTTCCTACCCCGTCATTTCCAGAGCTTTCAGCGCCGCTTCATGAGTCTTTCCTTGGAAGGGTATCGGCAGGGCGCCGGAGCGGAACCCCGTTCCGGGTCCCCCGCGGTGGACCCTTGGGTGCGGGAAGGCATCGATCTGATTCCCTGGCAAAAGCGTTTCAATGATGACGCGGCAGAGATGCTTTTCCAAACCTATCAGAAGCATGTCGATGCGCTCATCAACGACCAATACTCTTCGGTGATGGGAGCGACCCGGCTGATTGAAAATATCTTCCACAATCAGGGGTGCGGTACCTTCCTGACGCCAGCGTCGCGCATGGCGGTGCATCGCCCCACGCAGCAGTTGGCGGGAATCATCACCGTAACCGGTGTGCGCCCCCACACCGCGCATATTCCCCAGGTGGGTGTGGGTCCGGCATTCCAGGGATTGGGCGTGGGCACCGCGCTGATGGCAGCGGCGTTTCGAGATCTTGCGGAGGATGGTTTTGAGCAGGTCACGCTGACCGTAACCGAAGCCAATGCCGGCGCCGTGCGGCTCTACCAGCGGCTGGGATTCGAGACCTTCAAAACCTTCGGGGCCTTCATCTACGATCAGGGGGAAGGCAAATTCTGAATTCTGAATTATGAATTCTGAACGCGGGACGAGTCTGAAGATATGGGATACAAGGTCGCAGGCAAATTCTGAATTCTGAATTCTGAAATCGGACTGCCGGAGCAATCAACTTCCAAATCAGCTGTTGGGGTAGCCCGCTTTCAGAATTTAGAATTCAGAATTCAGAATTCCCCCAGCCTTACTTCCCTTTCGCTTTCAGCAAGTCCTTCAACTCGTCCATGAATTCGCGGACGTCCTTAAAATCCAGGTAGACCGAAGCAAAGCGCACGTAGGCAACTTTGTCGAGCTTCTTGAGGCGGTTCATCACCAGCTCGCCGAGCTCTGTCGCGGGGCGTTCGCGGTCGGGCGATTCAGCCACATGCGATTCAATCTCGTTGACCAGCGCCTCAAGCTTGCCCATGGCCACAGGGCGCTTTTCGCAAGCCTTGAGCAAGCCCGCCAGAATTTTCTGCCGGTCGAACTTTTCGCGCCGCCCATCTTTCTTGACCACCATGTAAGGGATTTCGTCAATGCGTTCATAGGTGGTGAAGCGACGGCGGCATTTCTCGCATTGGCGCCGGCGGCGGATGGTGTCGCCGATCTTCGCCTCGCGGGAATCCACAACTTTGTCTTCGACGTGCCCGCAGAATGGACATCTCACGTTGGTGGTTCACCTCGAGTATCTTACAAAGTCACAGCCTTCTTTTCTTCTTCGGCAAGGGCTTCCAGGTTGCCGATCGACAAACCCTCATGGATCAGCAGCACCAGCCCCAGGGCCAGGCAGGGGACGGAAATGAGAATCCAAAGCAAAATGCTCGCCCCCGTTGCGGGCTCGGCCGCAATGTTGAAGATTTCGTTCAAGGCCAGTATCACTCCAACCTGGTATCCCCCGCCGATTCCCGGAAATTGCACGATCAAACCCAGGGCCGCGCAGAAAAGCGTCAACCCCGCGGCCAGCCAGGGCAGGTGCCCAAGATGGTGCCGCACACTCTTGAAAACCAGCCAGACGACGGTGGTATTTATTATCCACAGGGCAAGGGTCGTCACCACGCTGCCGGCCAGTCCTTTCCAATCGCGAATCACGCTCAAGCCATCTCCAAAGGAGCGCAGAAAGTGCGCGAAGGAGTTGAAAGCGCGATCAGGAAGAAAACGAAACACCTTCAGCACCGCCGCCGTCACACTCTGCGCCTTCAGACGGAAAAGCACCAACCCCAGAATCAGCAGTCCGGTTAATCCGAAGAGCACGTGCCCCCACTTGTGCATCTCGTGCAGGGCGAAGACTCCGCGGGCTGTGTCCGGATTCACCGGCTCGAAGTAAATGGCGGCGGCAAAGAGCACGACCATGGCGATGGTGTCGAGCACGCGCTCGAGCAACCACACCGCGACCATGCCGCTCATGGGAACATTTTCCTTCTTGGCGATGTAGGCGGGACGAACGAGTTCACCGGGACGACCCACCAGGAAAATGGCGCTGAATCCCAGGATCTGCCCGACAAACAAAATCCACAAGGATGCGGACTTGATAGGCCGCATGAAGAATTCCCAGCGGACCGCCCGCATGAAGAAAGAGAGGTAAACGCCGAGAATCGCCAGCAGCAGGTAGCCGGGGCTCGCCCCTACGATCGAAGCCCAAAGGCGGTCCCAGCGGAAATTGCGCCACTCCGGGCTGCGACTCAGGTTGTAAAAAATCAAAACGATGATGACGGCCCCTGCAGCCAGCCACACCCATCGCCCCCATGCTTTTTTCATAGAAAGGACCCGCTGCGGTTCTTCCCAGCAAAACTATCCGAAGGGTATCCGGAAGTCAAGCAGAGGACGCGCCGTACCGCGCCCCTACAGGCGTTCAGCCAGTACCCTTTGATAAATATCGCGCGTGCGGCGGTCAAAACAAACGAAGAAAACCTTTTCCAGGGCGGGGTTCTTTTCCAGGAAAGCGCGAACTTCCCGAATGGCGATGCGCGTGGCCCGTAGCAAAGGGAATCCGTAAGCACCGGTGCTGATGGCGGGGAAGGCCACGGTGCGGATGCCGGTTTGGACGGCCATTTCAAGAGACCGCCGGTAGCAGCTTGCCAGCAGTTCGTCCTCACGATGTTCGCCATCTCGCCACACCGGCCCCACCGTGTGGATAATCCACCGCGCCGGCAGGCGATAGCCCTCCGTCACTTTGGCATCGCCGGTGGGGCAGCCGCGCAAGGTTCGGCATTCCTCCAGCAGTTCCGGCCCCGCCGCTGCATGAATGGCGCCATCCACACCACCGCCGCCCAGCAACGAGGTGTTTGCCGCATTCACGATGGCGTCGACGTTTTGCTCCGTGATGTCGCCTTCGACAACTTCGATGGTTACGTTTAGCATGTCTTTGCCAGCAAGAAACTCATGAATACAGCACCAATACTAAGAATTCTTCTTCCCTCGCCCCCTTGGGGGAGAGGGGGGACCGCAAGGCGGAGGGGGCCCCACGTTCTGCTGGTGGTGGGGGTGAGGGGGTCGGCACCAGCATGATTGCACGCGGTCTATTTTAGTCGCTTCGATTTTGACCCCCTCAGCCGGGCCGTCCCGGCGAGAGGAATTCGGCTCGCAAGAATGCAGCGATCATTGCTTCTTCAGTCGCGGGGCCGCGTCCGATCATTTAGAAATTCTCTCCGGCTCTTGTTGCTCTGCTTCACTCTTATATAGATTTGTCGCCCTCAATACGGTAGTGGGTCAGATTGAAAACGCTTCTTGATCTTTGGACATTATGCTGTTAGGAACATAACAATCAACTACAATCTGTCATCTGTCGGCTGTTTGCTTCTAAACCCCCAATTCGTGGGCCAGCTTTTTGGCATCGAAAGGCGAGCAGGAGAAGACACGCCCGCTGACATCGAATGTGGGAACTTTGCGCTTGCCATTATTCGCGCGCTTGACGAACTCCGCCGCCTCGGGATGCGCGTCGATGTCGATCTCCTCGAAAAGCAACTTGTGTTCATGCAGAAACTCCCGGGCGCGGCGGCAATCAGAGCACCACGTGGTGGCATACATGCGGATGGGGGTATTCATGCCAAACCCTCTGAGCCTGTCGAGTCAGGATGCGTCCGTGGAGAGGGAGACTCCTGGGTGAAGCCGGCACTCCATCCACTCCTGCACGTGCCCCCCAGCTCGCAGGTGATTTCAGCTTGATTTTACAACAAAGTCGGTTCAGTGACGAAGAAGGCATTCCGCGCAAGAGAGAGAGTGGAATTATCCCCGGAGCTTGTGGGCAGTTTCCAGCCGAACTATGGCGCGGGCAAGGGATTTGCGGGCGCGCTCCATGTCCACTTGCGGATCGTCGAATCGCTTCAGGCGATCCTCGGCGCGGTTTTTTGCTTTCTCCGCGCGCTCCACATCGATCTCCTCAGCGCGTTCCGCCGATTGCACCAGCACAATGACGCGATCGCCCAGGACTTCGGCGAATCCCCAGTTCACCACCAAGGTGTGTTTGGCGCCGCCGGACGAGTACTCCAACTTGCCGGCGGCAAGCTCCGTCAGCAGGGGGGCGTGTCCGGGTAGAATTCCCAAATAACCGTTCTTACCCGGAATCGTCACGGCGGTTACCTCGTCATGCGCCACCAGGCGGTCAGGAGTCACGATGTCGAGTCGAATTTCAGTGGGAAGTGTAATTTCTGCCATAGCTTTGCTTTATCGGATCATTGAATCATCGGGTCATCGGTTCATTTAAAGACTGTCCGCTGTCCGTGGTCCGTCGTCATTCGCTTTAAACCTTCGATGTCCGCCCATCGCCTGCAACTGACCATGGACAACTGACCACTGACAGCCTTTCAATGGCCCGATGGCCCGATAAAAAAACGACCCGATTCCTACGCCGCCGCCTTCATCTTCTCGGCTTTCTCCAGTGCTTCTTCGATGGTACCCACCATGTAGAAGGCCTGCTCGGTGAGGGCGTCATGCTTGCCGTCTACGAGCTCCTTGAAACCCTTGATGGTGTCTTCCCGCTTCACATAGCGGCCATCCATGCCCGTAAACTGTTTGGTCACAAAGAAAGGTTGCGAAAGGAAGCGCTGAATCTTACGGGCGCGCGCCACCGTAATCTTGTCTTCTTCCGAAAGCTCGTCCATCCCCAGGATGGCGATGATGTCCTGAAGGTCCTTGTACTTTTGCAGAATGGCCTTCACCCTGCTCGCGACATCGTAATGCTCATGTCCCACAATGCGCGGATCCAAAACCCGGGAAGTGGAAGCCAGGGGATCGACGGCGGGGTAGATGCCGATCTCGACGAGTGCGCGGCTGAGCACGGTGGTGGCGTCGAGGTGGGAGAAAGCCGTGGCGGGCGCGGGGTCCGTCAGGTCATCGGCAGGCACGTAAATCGCCTGCACAGAGGTGATCGAACCGGTCTTGGTGGAAGTAATGCGCTCCTGGAGTTCGCCCATTTCCGTCGAAAGGTTGGGCTGGTAGCCCACGGCGGAAGGCATGCGGCCGAGCAGGGCGGAAACTTCCGCCCCTGCCTGGGTAAAGCGGAAAATATTGTCGATAAACAGCAGCACGTCCTGACCGCCCACGTCGCGGAAATACTCCGCCACGGTAAGGCCCGTCAGGCCCACGCGCAGGCGCGCGCCGGGGGGCTCGGTCATCTGGCCATAAATCAGGGCGACTTTGGATTTTTCCGGATTGCCCGCCACCATCACGCCGCTTTCCTGCATTTCCAGCCACAGGTCG
>PLWR01000613.1 GCA_003165615.1 Acidobacteriota bacterium
AAGAGCGGTTCAGTTCAACTCCATCACGGCCCTGCGAAACCAGCTGGGGAGCGAGCAATTTATAGAATGGCTGATCACCCCATGCCACAGAGACGGGATGACACCGGTGGAAGCACTGGAATCCGGGCTGTGGCAGGAGGTCGCGGAGCTTGCTGAGGACGCCATGTCACAGGGGGTTGCCCAATTCTAGCGTACAACATAGGCTGGCTTTATGGATAAACTTGAGAAGTTCCTCCGTTCGGAAATGAGTGCCCGGCGGCGGTGCGAGTTGGCAGAGGGTGGGAGTCTGGGCCTGGTGCCGATTTTACAAAAGCCCCCGCGCCAACCGACGGATCGTCCTTTTGGCCGTCAGACGCGACAGCGTTTTGTCCACGGCATCTCGCCTGCTGAGACCTAAAAAACCATTTGGGCTAAAGACCGCACCCCTCCCGCTGCCGTAAATACGGCTTTTCAGCTTGGCATCAACGGTTTGCATTCAATAACGGTTCCAATTCCTGTCAGAAAAACTACCCACTTTATCTGACAATCCGGGGCACCGTAGAGGCATGAGATTCGCCTTTTTCCTGTCGGGGCGGGACAAAATGGGACAGGCGCGGTGATCTCCCGCAATATCTCCAGTCGCTGGCAGGCTGTCGCAGCAGCCCACGCGGGCGCGAAGCGCGCGTGCCATTGAAGGAACTGTTGGCTGCTCCCGGGCGGGAATCAAGCACTCCGCTCCATTCCAGCGCCGCCCGGTGAACCGCTCCACTGGCACGAGCTTCGCCAAAGTGTAAAGGAATCCGACAAACCGGTGAACAGCTCCACCAGCCCGCGCTTTCATGGTTGCCGCCTGGCGAAGGCGGGTCCACTCCGCTACACCGTCTCAAATCGTCGATGACAGGCTGCCCCGGTGCCATGGAGCGCGGAAGTCTCGCCAAGTCCCCTCAGCCGGCAGGCCGCGCATCAGGGCCTTGCCGAATCTTCCGCCCTCCCGAGGCCCCCGAAATTAGTCCGCCCACTGGCACCCAGGCGAGCCGATGCCTTACGCCGGCCCGCCACCCACCATGCAACGTCGCGCAATTCCTCCACGTCAAAAGTTTTTGCATTGAATCGAAAAGGTCTTGGGGGCACTATGGAACCGGACTAATTGTGGCAAGCATCAACAAACTCTCAAAGCTTTTTAGCGCCCTTGCCGAGCAGAATGTGGCTCGGGCAGGGGAAATTGCGGGCGACATCGTGCATGATGAAGAGCAAAAGGGCCACCATGGCGCGGCGCGGTTGCTCAAGGGATCTCTCCGCCCGAATGCTGGCAATGGTTCCGAAGCTCCCAACGGATGCTCCGATCATCCGGCGTTCGCCCGGCTCCTGACGGAGGCTCTCTCCCCCCAGGTCACCACCACTCGCCTGGCCGACGTCTGCCTCCGACCAAACACTAGAACCGAGCTTGAGACGGTTATCAAAGAGTGGCGGAACATCTCTGTGCTCGAAAAAGCCGGGATTCCGAGGAGAAGCCGCCTGTTCTTCCATGGGCCGCCGGGGTGTGGAAAAAGTCTCACCGCTAAGGCACTCGGCTTGGAGCTTTCCCTGCCGACATACATCGTTCGATTTGATGGTGTCATTGGGGCCTACCTTGGCCAGACAGCGATCCACCTCCGGGAATTATTCCGTTTCGCCGAGAGGAGCCCCTGCGTCTTATTGTTCGATGAGGTAGACGCCCTGGGAAAAAGGCGAGGCCACCCTATGGATATAGGTGAGCTGGACAGAATCGTCATCGCCTTCATGCAGGAGCTGGAGCACAGCGCACCGGCAGGGATCGTAATCGCCACCTCCAATCTCCCCAGTCAACTCGACACTGCCCTCTGGCGCAGATTCGATCTCATCGTGACATTCCCAACACCGACGAAATCCGAGTTGTCCTCCTTCGCCAAGGCATTGGTTTCAAAGCACAGACTGCCCTCTATCGCACGAACTACCGAGCGCGCGTTGCGTGCGAAGAGTTACGCAGAAGCAGAGCGACTGATTCAGGCCGAGGCGAGGGCAAGGATACTCGTCAACTGTAAGGCCAACCATGCCACGAGGCGCGACAAACATTGAGCCAAAGAACTTTTTCCTCAATGAGCATCACGAGCTTGCGCGAGGTCTGAAGGCGGGTGGCGGTCGTGTGCCACAGTTTGTCGGCATCAATTGGGGAACCAAAGGAACCCGAATCAGCCAGTCCCTAGTGCATGTCCGTGACGTTCTAAGACATTCTGCCGATCCACTGCGCGAGTCCAGATACTTCGTTCTAGCGCGTCCCACCCCCCAGCTTGAAAAAAAGTCGAAGGACATACGCAAAGCTCCAGCGGGAAAGCTCGCTGTAAACACTGACTATTCCGAGGGTGACTCGCGTGTGTTCGGCAGACTCGGACTGGATTTGGTGCAGGTCAATCGGGACGGTTCGGCTACTGTCCACGCCCTTTCAAGTCGTTTCGAGCAACTCCTCCGGTCTTCTCAGATGCTGGAAGGTCTTGGCAGCCGCGAAAAGGTCCGCTGGGCCACACTGGACTCTTTTGACCCCGTTCCCCATCAGTTCATTCTCGACCAGGAGTGGTTAAAGGAATTGAAGCTGAAGACCTTGGTGGATACTGTGATCGAACTCCAACCGCTCTTGAATACCGTCGAGACAGATCAGGTCACGCGGGCTGTTGCGGAGTTGCTTGGCCGCAGCAACGGCGAGATCCTCCAGGGCATCGGGACAGATTTTTCTGGCAGAAGATGGCTTCGAGGAAAATTGTTGCGCGATTCCTTGGTCAAGCTTGCGAAATCCTTTTTTTCAATCCAGTCAATCCACCCGCCGCTATTTGCGGTGTTTCTCGCACCGTCCCAATCCGTCCGGGCACCAAGACCCGGCGCTGCGAGCCTCACCCCAACCACCCGCACCGCCGACCTGCCTTGCGTTGCAGTTGTCGATACTGGTGTCCCCAACGACCACCTCCTGCTTGGATCCTATCGTCGCGGTCAATATGTTGCCCCACCGCCAGCCGTCGGCTCTCCTTCGGGCGACCATGGATCAATGGTCGCCTCGCGCGTCGTTTTTGGAGACCTCGACTGCACCACTGGGACACCCAATAACCCGCCAGCCGAGTGCTCGTTCTACGATGTGAATATCGCACTGGACGACAAAAAGACCGATGAAAAGAGTGTCCTCCCCGCCTTAACCGCAATTGTGGCGGTAGCGCCCGACGTCCGAGTTTTCAACCTCAGCTTCGACAATGTCCGGCCTCTCGACTTGGAGACAGAAAACGTCAGGAGGGAAAAGCTAATTCTTGTGCAGGACCTAGACAACTTCATCTTCGCAAATGACGTTCTGGTTGTCGTTGCGGCTGGTAACAGCCCTCCAGGCGTCGCTCCAACTGTCCCATATCCACGTCATTTGGACCAGAAGGAATGGTCATTGGGAACATGGCCAAGGACTTTTAACGCGCTGACGTGTGGTTCCTTCATAGAACATTTGCACCCGGACGGCGTTGCGCAAGAGCCCGGAGCACCGAGCCCATTTACGAAGGTTGGCCCTGGGCTCTGCGACAGCCCAAAACCGGACTTCTCCGAGCACGGCGGTAACGGAAACGCCGCTTACCACTTTCAGCCGGGGCTTGGCGTGTGGGGTTGCACAGCGGCAGGCCAATGGGAAGACTGGGCGGGAACGTCTTTTGCGGCACCCCTGCTTGCCCGCCAAGCCGCCATAACCATCCGTCATCTCCAACAGTTCTGCGGTCCAGGATCCCGGCCGTTTGCGGTTGCAGCCAAGGCTTATCTTGCCCTCACCGCTAAACACCAGGAACTTAGTCCCGCTCTGTCCCCTCTGGCAAAGCGAACGCTCGGCAGAGGAAGAGCCAGTTGCGGCCGGCTCCAGCGGCCCCGTGCTGATCGTGCCACGATTATGTGGCAGGGCATTCTCGAAGGTCCCGGTGAAATCATCAGGGTCCGGCTTCCCGTACCGAGAGATTGGCTGGCAACCGCAGCATCCCCTCTTCTCCGCCTTGTTGTTTCCTGGGATTCGCCGGTAAATGCCGCCGTCGAGAACCTTTGGGCCAGCAGAAAGATCAGTACTCAACTCCGCGTCCGGCTCGGCACCGAGGCATTGACCGGCTCGCATGGAGGCCACAAGACATATCCACTCATCGAGCGAACGTACGTCCTCAACCGTTTGCCGCAAGGCGTCGTGCCAGCGGACGACCTTTGGCTGCTGGAATTCTCTTATGAGCCTGCGGCAGAGTACTACCCAGGTCTTACCTTCAGCCCTCAACAGCGCCTGGCATTCGCAGCCGAGCTTTACGATAACGCCGAAAATCCGGTTTCCCCTCAGTCCACACTCCAAGCGCTGCCTGACGCCGCAAGCATGGTCAGATTCACCCAAGGCGCAAATGTGATTCGGAACCCTGTTATCTTGAGAATTCGCGTTTAGCTGGCGGGTTTCGCCTGTGTCACGAAACGAGCTTGGCCGCAGTAGCGGCCAAGTTTCGGACAACCGGAACAATAACCGTAGCCATACCGCCCGACAAACGGGAGATCGTCGAAAGATCATCTCCAAGTTGATCTTCCGTCCTCTTGATAGAGTCGCAACCATCCTCAGTAATCAGCTTGCGTCTCTTGGCCTCTTGAAGCAACCCCAACCCTACAAGAACCGAGCCGTATTTATAATAGTGCCGGAGCAGAACCCGTTCCGCATTATCTTTGGCACGGGCGAGTTCATTGGTGAGGGAAATGTTTTCCATGCTCGGCACGAACGGTTAATGGGGCAATCCTTGACCAAGTTTTCCTTTTTCAACTTGAATAATGTCGGGAAGCGATGCCCATTATAAACAACCTCCGTTTTTTTCTCCCGTAAGGGGTTTTAAGCCGGTCCCCCAATGCCGAAAAGAGACGCCAATGTCGGATCATCGTTTACGCTTCTCCTTCGTGCGAGGCTGGGCCTTCGCAAGACCGCCTCATTCAGGTTGCCCCCGGTTCCAGCTTGTCACTCAACCTGAAAACCCTTCCTCTCCGCTTTCTCGCCCATTTGCTCCGGCTAACGGCCCCGCAAGCATGACCACCGCGATTGCCCTCCTCGCCTAGCCTGGATTTCCACGGAAAGGAATTAGCCTAACATTGGCGGCAAAANNGGGGTGATCGCACAGGCCGGAGGCCAGCACGATCGGCAAATGCGCTCGGCGATGGAACTCCACCCGTACCTCCTTTTCCATCAACCGCACTTGGGCCGGCATGTTCACCAGGTCGCGAAAGATTTGCCGAGCGTGCGCGTCCGCGTAGCCCCACATCTGCCGGGCCAACAAGCGATAAAGGCCGCTGGCGACGACCAGCAGCGCCATGTCAAAATCCACTTTCAGCCCCACCGCCGAACTGAGCGCGTCCATGTGGAAGAACTGCACCGCGTCGCTGAGGCTGTTTTCGATGAGCATGCGATGGGCGTAGCGGGTAATGAGGCTT
>PLWR01000655.1 GCA_003165615.1 Acidobacteriota bacterium
AATGTTTAATTGAATATGTGGAAGGGACTGCCAAGTGCGAAGACTGTGGCAACGCGTTGCTGCCCGGTTCGCCGCCCGAGGCGCCTCCCCGCGTCGATCTGACCGAGGAGAAAGACGTGAAGCTGGTTCCGGCGCGCGTTTTCACCGGCTCCACTGCGTCCATGGACGCCGAATTGGCGCGCAACATTCTTGAAACTCAGGGGATTCCCAGCACGATATCGGGGGAGGGGCTCGCGGACCCGTTCCCCGTGATGGAAGTGCACCTGCTCGTGCGCGAAGAGGACGCCGCGCACGCCGAGCGGATCTTGCAGGACTACCTTGATACGGATGTCCCGGCAGCCCCGGATGAGCCTGATCCCGCGGCGGGTGGGTAGCGCCGGCTGGGTGATGGGGCTGATTGTAAGCCAGAGGTTTTCACTGCGGGCGAGGCCTTCCGGCAGATTACCAACGACGTCCTCACGGGGGAGAAATGCGGGCTAACTGCAATACTGTTCACTTGATGGGTTTCAGAATACTAATTGGCAATCGGTTCTAAGGCGACCCCCTCACCCGACCCGCCCCGGCTGATGAAAACGCCGATTGCGGGCCACCCTCTCCCCCAAGGGGGCGAGGGTGGCAAATTCAAATTACCTCTCCATTCGCTTAAGTGAACAGCATTGGGGCTAACTGAGAGTGCGGCGACCGAATGCCTTTTACTTGGTTTTCTGATCGTCAGCAGTCTCCCCCTGCTGTTCTTCCGCCTTTTGCCAACTGGAATCGGGTTTGTATTCCTTCATCGCTTTGGCGAGAAGAGCATCGGTCTTCTTGCCGAGATCCTTCTGATACACTACTCCATCCTCGTTAACGATAAATGCCATCACCCCGGACGACCTGTATTCCGCCGGATACGCCACGAAAGCGAAGCCCCCTGTCATTTTGCCGTTTACGATGTAACTTTTCGCGCCACGAGTCAGGAGGTGGTAATAGTAACCGCGGTAAGGAGTCGGAGCGCCGTTTTGGCCATTGGCATCAAAGGCCGATGCCACCAGCGGCCCGATGGGACTCTGGGGTTCACCCTCAGGAGCTTTCCAATAAAGGCCGTTGTGCTGCCCTTCATCACTGAAGATTTTCTGGCCATACTCGTTGTGCTGCGCGGAGTAGTATTCCTTTTGCGCCGCCACGAGCTCCTGGCAAACGCTGATGGTGGATAATTCATTCCGGCCAATCCGCCTGGCCAGAATTTCCTTCTTGCCTGCCTCGGTGTCGAAGTACCACGAATTCCCCTGGTTCACGAGCGGTATGGGCGTGGGCCAGTTCTCCGCGCCGATGTACAAGACGGTGTTTCCATCCGGTTCTTTCACCAGACGGTGCATTTGCTGATATCTCTCGACGAAATGAGCGCGGCTTTCGGCGTCCTCGGCGTCGTCTCCGGACGAGACGATTTGCTTTCCGTCTGGTCCGAGGATATCGAGCATCGCCTTTGCGTCGTTATTCTGCGCTGCCGTAAGGAGCGAGTTACTCGCGTCTTCCGGCGATGAAAACGTTTTCTGACCTGTTTGCTGCGCCATGGAACGGGTGGGAATGCATGCCACCAACAGGATAGCGACCGCAGCTAATCTAGAAAGACCGGCCCACTGAAATTTATCGAAGTTCAGCTTCCTTCGCCGCATATGGCTTCTCTCCATTTCCAAATTTTACGAACTACTCAGAACATAACGGAACTTTGATTAACGACGCCCGCCGCCACCACCGCCGCGGGATCCTCCACCGCCGCCGCCTCCGCCACCGCGCGATCCTCCACCACCACCACCGCCGCGCGATCCTCCGCTACTGACGCTGGCCTTTCCCCGTGCCGAATAGCTCTTTGTCTGTCCGCCCTTCTCGATGCCGCTGAAGGCGCCGGAGCGGGTGCCGCTCTGACCGCGGGGTGCAGCGTATCCTCGCGCCGCCTGCCTGTTTCCGTTGAAAGCTCTGGCCGATGCGCCGGAACGATTGGCAGCTCCGCCACGCTCGCCCCCACCTCGGTTGTAGGCGCCACCGCGCGCGCCCCCACCTCGGTTGTAGCTGCTCCGGTTATAAAACGTGTTGCTCCGCGAGTAGTACCTGCCTCCCCCAAAAGTTGCGTAACGGCCACCCCAATTGAATCCCCAGTGATTCCAGCCCCATCCAAAACCCCCGAAGAAGCCGATTCCGAAGCCGCCTCCGAATGAGAGATACGGGCCGCCATACCAAATGCCGGGATACGGGTACCATCCCGGCCACGCCATGATGGGATCTCCGTAAGCCATCCATGGATCATACGCCGGGACGTAAACGACATCGGGGTTAGCAGGCTGAACGCTGATCGTCGAGCCTTGCGTGGTTACGACTTGCTGCGGCGTGGTTTTAAGATCGCCGGCTCCTTGCGCCCGTTGGCGCATCACCTGTACCGCATCCATCACATCCTGTTGCTGGTTGTAGTAGGCGTCGCCTAGAGAGGACGTCCAGGCGAGGTTCTTGTCCATATTTCCCAGAACGGATGGAAATGCCGTGAGCGCCTTGACGCTCGCGTCCCAGGGTTGTTGGTCCACCGCTTGACCCAAAGCGTCGCCCTTCAAATCAGGATGGTCTTGCACCCATCGATCGGCCTGAACGACTTGCTCAGGAAACGTGGACGCCGCCAGTATCTGCGCCACCAGCGAATCCGGATATAGAGCAATCGGCGCTACCAACTGCTGCATCTGTTCGGGAGTCCCTGGCTGGTAGGGCGGCGCCTGCTGGGTCGGCGGTGCGGCCTGTGGCGGGGCTTGCGCTTCTTGATGGGCCAATACGTTCTGAGGCCAAACCGCCAATATTAAAGCCAACCACAACAGAGAAATTAAGGACTGCTTGCCCCATCGAGGCCTTGAGAACTCTGCAGTACGCCCAAATGTGTTCATGTTCCTGAACCTCCTCTGCGGTGTGCGGAAGTGACGAATGATGAGCCAGTAAGGATCGAAGTGCGAAAAGCGAAACTCGTAAATCGCAGCGAGTTTCGAATTTCGGGTTGCGTTTTTCGGTCGCTCATCGCTCAAAGGCACTACGAATCGGCTCTCCTCGACCAGAGCCATTATCACGATAAGCAGGCAAAGGGCATCTGTCTGTTCAATATTGACCAGCATCGGTAAACTTCCGCAGGGCATTGACCGCTGAGCAATTCTGACCACATCGCCGTGCACTATTGGACTGACGAGTCAATCCCCTTGCCATATAAAGGTGGAAGCAGGTTGCAAGAGTTATGCGGAGAGGGCGACTTGCCATATCTGTTCAAACGCAGGAGTGAAGTGCCATGCCAAGGAAAGCAAAACTCTCCATTGATGATTCGGGACACGCCAAACCACCAGATTTTTCGATTCCCTTGCCAGGGGCAAAACACCACGACGCGGCAGCGCAACACTATGAAGAGGCGGCCCGCCACCAGCGGCAGGCGGCCAAACTCTATCGCTCCACCCACCACGAAGAGGCAAGCCAACCCGCCCAACTGGCGCAGGCGGACCAACTGCGAAGGGTGCAGCAAGCGGAAGAAGCCGCCAAGGCCAACTTGAAGAATCATCGCGACGATTCCAGATGAGGTCGCATTAAAAGTCTCCCAAGGGAAAAGGAGATAAAGATGAAATCGAGTACAACGGATCAGGTCAAAGGCAAGCTGCATGAAATCAAAGGTGCCCTTAAGGAGAAAGCGGGGCAGGTCAGCAACGATCCCAACCTGAAGGCCGAAGGCCAAAGTGAAAAATTCGCAGGTAAAGTCCAAAAGAAGGTCGGTCAGATTGAAAAGGTGTTCGAGAAATGAACGAGCCGACCTCGGCGTCGCGCACGTTGCCTGGCCTGAGGAAAAGGAAGGTCGACAATGTTGATTCTTGTCATGATTTGGTTGTTGGCTTTGGGAGCCGGTGGGGCTTACTACGGCCATAGCCGATGGGGTTTCGGGGGCGGAGCTGGCATCGGGGTCGGCACCGTCTTACTGATTCTCCTCACCATCAATGTGCTGGGCGTTTACCACTAAGGCTCCAGGACCTGCTGGCTATCAATCAAGCGGTGCGCGGGGAAACGTGGATTCGCGGAAGTTGCGATTGCTTCCCTGTGCGATAGGGGAACTTTCCAGCTTACGGCATAAGGAACGGCGCCGGTTAGTATTCGGAAGAAGGTTACATTGACTATCGAGCATCTCCACATGAAAATTCATCGAATCATCCGCTGGTTTTTGATAATCGCGAATCTCGCATTCCTGCCCGGGCTGGCCAAGGCACAATCGCTGCTCGGATCCGGGGATTCCTCCGGGGGGGTTGCCGTGACCACCTCGGAGCAACCGGGCCTGACGTACACCCGTCCGACCCAGACAACGAAGCTACACAACTACTTCTTCGATGCGTTCGGCCCGTATCCCATCGTCGGCGCAGCGCTAGCGGCTGGCATTAGCCAGGCGAGTCATGGAGCTCCGGACTGGAAGCAGGGCGCTGAGGGTTACGGCAAGC
>PLWR01000168.1 GCA_003165615.1 Acidobacteriota bacterium
ACTGGTGCAAGTCGAGCGTGGAGACGAGCGCGTTGTTGACTTCCAGCAGCAGGCGCAGGCGGTCGCGCTCGCGCGCCAGTTCCTGCTGGTAGATTTGGGCATTCTGGGAGTTCAGCGCGTTGTCTACGGCCACGGCCACCTGTGCCGCGACTTGCTGGAGAAACTCGAGGTCGGCGGCGTCGTAGGCGCTTGCCTGGATGGAGCCAAATCCCATCGCGCCCACCCGCCTTTGGGCCGTCGTCAGCGGCAGTACGCAGAGTGACTGCACTCCGTCATGCCGGAGCATGTCGCTCACAATCGGAAAACGCTCATCGTGTTCAAGATGCGAGATTACGAGCGGCTGTTGGTTTTCCCATACCAACTGCCGTACGTTTTCCGCCATGGGGATTTCCAGTCCGGGCTGGATCTTTGTCGGTAACGAACTTTCCAGAACGTGCACCCGCACGACGTTGCGCGCCGGGTCGGGAAGGGTGAGGCAGATGAAATCAAACGTCACCAGGCGATGCAGCAACGCCGCGAGAGAGCGGAATAATTCTGGCAGGTCGCGATCCGAGGCGATGGATTCCGCGACCTGGAGGAGCGCGCGGTAACGCTCGACTGTCGCGCGGTCCGAGGGTTCAATACGGCCTGGGCTTCCCATTCTTTGAGCTTAGCATCCTTCCGCATGGTGGCTCAAGGTGCGCACCTTGGCCTTCCTTCGGGAGGCAGGATTGAAGGCGCGACGCAACCCGCCTGCCTGCGCTGGGGATTTTAGCTCAATGATTCGGCGTCGTGATTGGCCGGCGCACCAACAAACTGGAACGTGCGCAGAAAGGGCTGTTGAAATCTGCAACAGGGCCGCCGTGGGATTGCCACCCATCAACGCCGGAGTAGTATTTGGGCAAGAGAGCGTGGAGAGGGAATCGAGAAGGGCATGAAGTTGAGGCAGCGTCGTTCGCGAAGTACTTGTGTTTCCAATTGCTTGCCGCGAAGCAGAGACCTTCGTCCCTTCTGACCGAAGGGAAATGTGGGCAAAGGCAAGACTGGACCTCAATTTGCTGTNNACGTCCCCCGCATCGCGCACTGGCTTGACCAGTTGGCGCAAAAGTCCCATGGGCTGCTGGCATGGGATGGCGACAAGGTGGTTGCGCATACGATCCTCTGTCCCATGCCCGGGGATTCGGTGGAATTCACCATCTTCGTCCATCAGGACTATCGCGAAGAAGGACTGGGCACCGTGCTGAGCCGCCATACCCTGGTGTGGGCACTGCATATGGGTTTTGGCCACGCCTATCTCACCACGGAAATTTCCAATTTCCGGGCCCTGCGCCTTTTCCGTAAATTGGGCTTCCAAACCACCAGCAGTTACGGTGACGAGGTGGAAATGAAACTTGATCTCTCTTCGTTTGACTGCGAACGCCCCCAGGCGGCTTGATCGACGCGTCGCATTCTCCCTTCCGAAAAAGCACCCAACAAAAATACCGGAACATCTTTCATCGCCGCGGTGTCGAATACGGTGGAAGGAAAGGCAACCAGTCGTAGGAGCGCTCCGCGGCTGTCAAAAGCAGGTTATAGGTTACAGGGCACAGGTTACAGTGAAAGAGCCTGTTCCCTGTTCCCTGTAACCTGTCACCTATCTTCACGGAGGTGCAGCCATGTTCGAGGGCGCGCTACTAGACTCTTCACCCCGGCAGACGTCCGTGCTTTGCCGGAATCACTACTTGTTATCTGCTTTCGCAGGCACGCTGGTCTTTGCGCAGGGCATGTACCTGTTGCCCCTGCTGCTGGCGCCGGCGGGCGAGCGAGCGCTGTTCATCGCGGCGGCGATGATAGGGGCCATCGCCGCCCTCTACGCGCTGATGCTTTGCTACGTGTGGGCGGATACGCCGCAGCAACATCTGCGCACGTGGCCCTGGCTTGGGGTCACGCTCTTGCTGAACCTGCCGGGCTTTCTGATTTACCTCGCTTACTCCGCACAAAAAAGCGGTGATTGGAAGCGTGCCGCCATTCCACTGGCTTATGTTGCCGAATCGATGCTGGTGGGCGTGCTCGTTCTTGTTCCGCTGATTTACACGCAGGCATTGCCAACGCAGTTCCTGATTACCCCGCTTCACATTCCACCGCCGCCGGGACGGCCACCGGCACAACCCGCGGGCCAGCACCCAAGGCCGCTGCCGCACCATTCCGCGGTGAACCCGTTTGCCCAACCCCCCATCATTCCACATGGCGTCGCACACATTGTTGAGCCACCTGAGCCGCCCCAAATCGCCGCCGGACCGACGGGGCCAAGCGTCATTGGAGTTCCTGATGGATTTGGTAAAGGAGGCGGCATCAATGGGAGCGTGCCATGGGCGTGCGAGCCGCCGCCACCTCCGCCACCTGAGCACGCGGCATCCACCCCGACCATCGTCCGCCTCAGCAAGGGAGTTGTTAATGCCAAGGCGATCTACCAACCACGGCCGGCTTATCCGCAGATTGCGATCATTGCGCACATCCAGGGAACGGTGGTACTCCAAGCCATCATTGGCAAAGATGGCGCCATCCAGGACCTGAAGGTCATGAGCGGCAATCCCATGCTGATTCCAGCGACACTCAACGCCGTGAGGACTTGGCGATATCAACCCACATTGCTCAACAACGAACCGGTGGAAGTGCTGACGGAAATTGACGTGATTTTCAAACTGGGAGAGTAGCCGTAGCTTTCCCTGAGCATCGAGGACGAGCCGCGGACCTACAGAACAGGTCCGCGCTACCCAACTTGTGAATATAATACACTTGAATATTGATTGATAGTGAAATATACGCCACCGGCGATGGTTCCCCGAAAGCGGATTCACCGCCCGCCGTGTTAAGTGGAGAAGCTGTTACTGGCCGGATTTCGCGGCGGCTGCATTCACGGGTGAATACAGGGTCGCCGAGGGATGATGGGATTTTTCGTAAGCCGTAATCTTGTCTTCGATGCGCAGGGTGAGGCTGATATCGTCCCAGCCGTTCAGCAGGCACTCGCGGCGGAAGGGATCGATGGTGAATTCGAAGTCAAGTCCGGCGTCGTCGGTGACGGTTTGCATTTGCAGATCAACCGTCAAGCTATAACCTTCCTTAGCAACGACGCGGCGGAAGATTTCGTCAATCTGCGCATCGGTCAGGATCACGGGCAGAACCCCGTTCTTGCAGCAATTGTTATAGAAGATGTCAGCGAAGCTCGGCGCCAGGATGGCGCGAAAGCCGTAATCAAGAAGCGCCCACGGAGCGTGCTCGCGGCTGGAGCCACAGCCGAAGTTGGCGCGCGCCACCAGCACCGACGCGCCCTGGTAACGCGGCGCGTTCAGCACAAAGTCCGGGTTCGGCGTCTCGCCGTCGGCAAGATAGCGCCAATCGAGGAAGAGCTTGCGGCCATAACCTTCGCGCGTCAGCCACTTGATGAATTGCTTGGGAATAATCTGGTCCGTGTCGACGTTCACGCGGTCGAGCGGGGCGACCAGGCCCGTGAGTTTGGTAAATGGTTGCATAGAATTTCGTCCTTGGTCCTTTGTCCTTGGTCCTTCGTCCGTTTCTAACATCAGCAGAGTTCACCGCGCAGACTTGTTCTTTCGTTCCGATTCGTGTTTGCTGTCGAGGCGATCAGGCTCCAACAAGAACTTGCGAACAGTCGTTGAATGAAGCCAAGATTCGAGTCCTGCCTCTTCAAGCATCATCGTAAATTGCACAAAGTCGAGAGAGTCGAGAATAATCTGGAAGGCGGTCGGAAGGTCGGTATTGTAAGTGATCTTACCTTCCTCAATGGCCTCTATAAGCATCTGCCGCAAGTCGTCGAGCGTTAACTGCTTGAATAAGTCGGCTAACTTCATCTAACCCTCAGGTCTTTATGCTTTAGCCTTCACCCTTTAACCTTCCCATCCCGCTTATTCAACTTGTCCTACGTGCCACTTCCGAATATCCACAAAGTGCCCTTCAATCGCGGCGGCGGCGGCCATCATGGGGCTCACCAAATGCGTGCGGCTGCCTTTGCCCTGGCGGCCTTCGAAATTGCGATTGGAGGTTGACGCGCTGCGTTCACCCGGCGGGAGCACGTCGGGATTCATCGCGAGGCACATGCTGCAACCGGCATCGCGCCACTCAAAGCCTGCGTCGAGGAAGATCTTGTCCAGGCCTTCCTTCTCCGCCTGAGCCTTGATCTGCATGGAACCTGGAACCACCAGCGCTTCCTTCAGAGACTTGGCGACGTGCTTGCCCGCGACAACGCGTGCGGCCAGGCGCAGATCTTCCAGGCGCGAGTTGGTGCATGAGCCGATAAAGATGCGATCGAGCGGGATATCGGTGATGCGCGTGCCGGGCTTAAGCGCCATGTATTCCAGCGCGCGGGCGACGGCCTGGCGGTCAACGGAATCGGCAAAAGAGTTTGGTTCCGGAATGCTTCCCGTAATGTCCGCCACCATGCCGGGGTTGGTGCCCCAGGTAACCTGCGGCGCGATCTCGGCGGCGTCGAGGGTGACGGTCTTGTCGTAAGTTGCGCCCGCGTCGGTGGGAAGAGTCTTCCAGTAATCCACCGTGGCAGTAAAGTCTTTGCCACGCGGAACGAAGGGGCGGCCTTCCATATAGGCGAACGTGGTGTCGTCGGGCGCCACCATGCCGGCGCGCGCTCCGCCTTCAATCGACATGTTGCAAACCGTCATGCGGCCTTCCACAGAGAGGTCGCGAATCGCTTCGCCTCCGAATTCGATTACATGGCCGTTGCCGCCGGCAATGCCAATCTTGCCGATGATGGCCAGAATGATGTCCTTGGCAGTGACGCCCGGCGCGCGCTTGCCGTCAACCCGCACCAGCATGGT
>PLWR01000145.1 GCA_003165615.1 Acidobacteriota bacterium
TTGCGGCCCTGGAAAGAGATGCCCTGCATCTTTTCCAGCAACGCGGCAACGCTTTTGCTGCCATCGATTTTGAGTGGCCGCGTGGGTGTGGAAAGTATCTGGTTTTTGCGCATTTCGACTCCTATGAATTCAACAAACCTTAGCCTTGCGGTTGGAAGTCCAAGCGGTGGTCAGGTGGGTGGACGTGTGAGCGTGCCCGCCAATCAATTACTCATCAATGCCCAGCAAAATGGCGGCTGAAAGCACCGTGGTCCAAAGACCTCGCTTGTCACCGATCGCCGACTGCGTGACATTCATCGTGCGGACGATTTTGTTGGAGATCAGGTAGATCTCTTTTTTCTCATTCCAGCTTCGGTCGGGATCGAATTCAACGCCCAGCGTGGTGGCGAGCATTTCGGCGGCCAGCTCTTCCGCGTATTCCCCCGCCACCTCCTCGGTTTCTCCAAACGAATGGTGCTCGGAAAGGTAGCCGAAGGTGTTTCGGTCGTGGGGGAGCGCGACCCCAATGGAGGCCGCAATCAAACGATGCGGTTCGCGCGTGGAGTTCTCACTGATCACCACAAAGGTTACTTGCCCGGGCCGCAGTTCCTTGACGCCCTCAGCGCGGGGAACCAATTTACACTTGGGAGGAAAAATGCTGGAAACCCGCACCAGATTGCACGCGGCAATCCCCGCGGAACGCAGCGCCTGCTCAAAGCTGGTCAGCTTCTCGCGGTGCTTTCCTACACCTTTGGTAAGGAACATCCGCTTCGGTACGAACACTCCGATGCCTGCCTTCTCCTGGACATGATGGATTCAGTGCGTGCCTTCCAAAACGATGAAATCGTGGCCCAGGAAGGGAATTTCCGCTCGCTTACGGGAGATTTTTACCGTAGCAAGAATTTCAGAAAAGTGTCAATGGATTTTTGGACCTTATCCTTGCAGGATGTTACACGTCTGTTACAGGTTGCCTGGAGGAACCGCGTTCCCCCGGCAGGTTTGGCCCGAGGAAGCTCCGTTTGGGTGTAAAGTAGAACTGTCTCCAATTTTAAACTTGGCCGCAGGCCACCCTACAACTGACAAGGTGCCAAAGTGAAGCTGACAGACCTGCGTGGGATTCTTCAATACATCCCTCAATTCCGGGAAAAAACCTTCATTATTGCCGTAGATGGAGTCATCGTCACGGATGAGAACTTCGCCAACATCCTCCTGGACGTCGCCGTGCTGCGTTCATTGAACATCCGGGTGGTGCTCGTGCACGGGGCGGCGGCGCAGATTAAGGCTCTCGCCGAGAAGCAGGGCGTCCAGGTATCCAACCTCGATGGCACCGGCGTGACCGATGCCCCGACCTTGGAGCTGGCCATGGACGCGGCCAATCGTCTCACCCACGAGATTCTGGAAGGCCTTTCGGCCAACGACCTCCGCGCTGCCTGTCCGAACGCCATCATTGCCCATCCCCTGGGGATCATTCTGGGCGTCGACCACCAGTTTACGGGAAAGGTCGAGCGTATCGACACGGAACTTCTTCAAATGCTGCTGAACCAGGGGATTGTTCCCGTCCTGCCGCCGTTCGGCTTTGATGGCGACGGCAAGACGTACCGGGCCAACTCTGACAGCATCGCCCTCGCGGTGGCTGATGCCTTAAAGGCGATCAAGCTGATTTTCATTACCGCGGAAGTCGGGCTGCGCCATAACGATCAAATCATTCGCCAGATGCTGGTGGGGGACTTGCAGAAACTATTACATACCGCGGGCGGCGGATTTGCGGGGGAAATGTTGTCCAAGGCTCAACACGCCGCCGCCGCGTGCGCCATGGGTGTGCAGCGCGTTCACGTTGTCAACGGCCGCGAGGACGAGGGGCTGCTCGCCGAAGTGTTTTCCAATGAGGGCATCGGCACGCTGATTTACACCAACGAATACGAACAGATCCGCCCGGCCAAGAAGAAAGATATCCGGGCGATCCAGATGTTGACCAAGAAGGCAGTGGAAGCGGGCGAGCTCGTCCGGCGGACTCGCGCCGACATGGAGAAGAACCTGGCAGATTACTACATCTTTGAAATTGACAAGAACCCGGTCGCGTGTGTGGCGCTGCACGTTTATCCCGCGCAACAAAAGGGCGAACTGGCCAGTCTTTATGTGAATCCCACGCATGAAAACCAGGGCATTGGCCGGAAACTGATTCAATTCGTCGAAAATAAAGCTCTCGAAACCGGCCTGACGGAATTGATCACCCTCTCGACGCAGGCGTTTACCTACTTCCAGTCGAAGGGGGGCTTTGCCGAAGGCGGAATTGATGACCTTCCGCTGGACCGCCGCGAGCGCTACGACCAGAGCGGACGAAATTCGAAAATTCTGGTGAAGAAGCTGAAGGTTTCCGGATAGGTAAAACGGTGATATGTCTCGCTTCCGCCTGGGGGAAACACGGAAGGTTATTCCTCGGGTAAGAAACTCCCTTTTATACAGTGCGACATAAAATGTAGCGTCGATCTCCGATCGACGAGTCGAGTTTCTACATTTTCCAGGCGGTAAACGAACGCGGCGACGAGCAAGTCGGGGGTTTGGCCGTTACACATCCAATTGAATTGTTTCCTTGGCTGTCCTACCATGGGGCCGTAATCTTTTTGATTCATTTCAAAGCAGGGTGGCGCAGAGCGAAGGTCCGCGTTGTTGCGCAGGAGATGGGAATCAACCGAGACGGTGAATCGCAGAGCTTCGCTCTGCGCCAACCCGACCGAAGGAAATGCGATGCTATTCGCTATAGTTTGGCGAGGAAAGAATATCGGTTTACGGCTGACACCCCACAAATATAAGAATGGAAAATATCATGTGGCAAGGAAGAAGGGAGGACCTTATTTCGATGTAGACCTGGATGAGATTCCCTCATGGATTGAGCGCGGCTATGGGCTGCGAATGAGCAATACTTCAGAAAACCATCCCCCTGGGCTTATCATGCCCCAATCAATCCGAGGCTGGAAGTAACGCTTGAGTCTGTCAAAAGCATAATCCCGAATCTGGAGGACACGCCGATCCTGAATGTGCCTTACCGGGCAGCAATTCACTAAATGGTCGTCTGATGGGCGTCTTTCGGAACGGTTAGCCACTTGGCTGTGTCGCCAAAGCGTACCTGTGCTCTGTGCTGGCATCGCTAAGGGTCCGGTCCGGGAGATGCCCATCAGAAATGTAGAAACTCCAGACGGCAGTCGGAGACCGCTGCTACAGTTGGTTCACATGCACGACCTTGGCCGGTGGGAAGCCGTTAAACGACGTGCTGCTGGCGGCGGAATAGGCGCCGATGTTTTCCGAGTAGAGCAGATCGCCCATATCCAAATCCGGGAGCTGCGCGGCCAGGGTGATGGTATCGAGGGCGTCGCACGTGGGGCCGAAGACGGAGCAGATCTGAGTGGGACCTTTCTTGAAACTTCGCAGGCGGTACTGGCAGTGGTCAAATATCTGGCCGCTATAGGTGTGGTAGACGCCGTCATTGATATAGTAACAAAGTTTGCCGTCGCGGACGGCCTTGCCGATGATCTGGGAGACGGCGGTGGCGGCGGTGGCCACCAGGAAACGCCCGGGCTCCGCGAGGATTTCGATCGGTTCGGGGAATAGCCGGTTCAACTCGGCGGTGATGGTTTTGGCAAGTCTCCGGAAGGGTGGGATGGCGTTGTCGTAGTGGGCAGGAAAACCACCGCCGATGTCGAGGAGCTTGAGATCGAAGCCCCGCGTCCTGGCCTCGGCGAAAACGCTCGCCGCCAGGTGCAGTGCCTGGCTGTAGTTTGCCGGGTTCGTGCACTGGCTGCCGACGTGAAAGCTCAACCCCTCGACCTCGAGTTTGTTATTTTGGGCGAAGGCCATCAGGTCCACCGCCTCGCCGGGTAAGGCGCCAAACTTGCTTGACAGCTCCACCATCGATCCCGTGTTGGGAACGCGCAACCGCAGCATCAAGCCCGAGTGCGGCGCATAATGGGCGATCTTGATCACCTCCTCATAGTTATCGTAGGTGACCAAGGGCTTATAGGGATCCAACCGCTCGAGCGTTTCAACCGCTTTGATCGGGTTCGCGTAAATGATGCGATCCCAGATGAAATCCTGCCGCTCCTTCGCCGGAAGATCCTTGATCATTTCGTGAACGTTCAAGAACTCGGCCACGCTGGCGACGTCGAAACTGGCTCCGGCATCGTAGAACGTTTGCACGATCGCCGGGTCGTTGTTAGCCTTGACCGCATAGTAGACCTGGACGCGCGGCAAGTGCTTGCGGAATTGCTTGTAATTTTCCCGCAGCACTTTATGGTCCACGACCACAATCGGCGTGCCGTGCTTCTTGGCCAATTGAATCAGTTTCTTTTGTTCCATAGGTTATGGTTTGAGTCAGTCATGATCTTGACGCGCCCATGATGCGCCAAGTGTACTGCGTCGGAAATTCACTTGTAGCGCCGACCTTTAGGTCGGCACTTGCTGAGCATTAGATCATCACATGCTGACCTAAAGGTCAGCGCTACGCCGACCCTTTGCGACGCACCACCCTAAATGCCATCGCCTTCCGTGATCAAAAAGTTCTTGAACTGCCACTCATCGGACGTGTCGAGCTGGGGCTTGTTGTATCCACGGAAGGCGTTGGAGTAATGCTTGAGCGGGGTCCAATCGTAGCCCACGGAAACGAACTTGCCCAGGTAGGGCTTGCTGACGTCCAGCACAAAGTCATGGGGTAGGTCGTCAGGCACGCACAGCCCCCGCCGCGGGTTCTCGACCATCCACATGCAGGCGGCGACAACCGAGATGGCCACCTGCATCGTGGTAGCGTTCTGGTGCGGCACCATGCGGCGCGATTCCTCGATACCGAGGTCGGAGCCGGTCCACCACGATTGGTAGGGGTGCCCCATCACCAGCGCACCCAGAATATCGGCTCCGCTGATGATTTCGTCAGTCATGATACGGATGTTCGGTTGCAGCCGGTAGTCGTAGCCACGCAGCTCGTGGAGCGAGGCAATGGCCGAGTCGCACGGGCAATAAGCATAGTGGACCGTGGGGCGGTAAATCGCCTTGCCGTTTTCCCAAACGGTCAGCTTCTCGGTAATGGTGAAAGCCTCGCCGTGGCGCACGATCATGCCGATAATGTCGTGGGTCGGTGGCACCCAACTGGCAACGTAGGTGTTGATGCCCATCCGCGCCAGGCAGATCTGGCTCTTGGGGCCGTCCGCATGCTCGTAGGCGAAGGCGGGCAGCTCCTTTTCATGGGTGCCCCAGCCCATCTCGGCCGTGGTCGTTCCTTCTTCCCGGAAGCCCTCAACGCTCCAGGTGTTGACGAACTCGTTGACCTGTTTGGGCTGGTCGGTGATCTGGGTGTCGCGCTCGCTGCAGTGAATCACCTTGACGCCGAGTTGGCGGGCCAGGTGGTTGAAGTTCCCCGCCTTGACGTGGTGGGCGATCTCCTCCGCCTGCGCCCCGCTGAATTTCTTTTCCGCCAGCGCCTTCTCCGCGATATCCAGAAGCGCTTGCTTGGTGAAATGGCTGATCAGGCCCGGGTTCGCTCCGTGTTCGATCACTGCCGTCGGCCCCGGCTTACTCCACTTGGCAACCATCCTCCGCAGATTCATGTGGCGCCAGTAGAGGGTTCGCTCGGTTGGGTGTTTGTTGTCGGACCCAGCGTAGGGATCCCAGAGTTCCACCGAAGTGTTGATATAGAGGATGCCCTGGTCGTGGCACCACTGCACGATTTCGCAGCAATCGATATTCCACGCCAGGTCGATCAGCAGATCCCCGGCGGAAAGGTGCTGCCCCAACAGGCTCCCCATGTTCTCCGGCGCCACGCGATCCTTGATGAAAGTCATCCCCTGCGCGATCCAGGGCTTCAGGGCTTCGTCGTTCTGGTCGAAGTCAATCGTGGTGACGCGCTTGGGATCGATATTGAGGTGAGTGATCAGGATGGGCAGCGTGCAGCGCGCCACTGCTCCAAAGCCGACGAACACCACTCGATTCGGAAATGTAACCATCGTTATTTCTCCCCTTCGTGGTGGCCGAAGCTAAACAAGCCACCACCCGGAAGCCATGCGACGGCCCAGGCAAACCGAACCGCTCCGCTTCGCGAGACAAGTAATATGCGCCGAATGCACGACTAAAATAACAGGATCGTGAATTTTCGGCAAGTCTGTATGACTCACTGACTCTGTCCAGCCGCAGTTGTTAAGCTCTGTCGTAATGCCCGGTAGGGGCCGGGCTTCACAGCGTGCGGAAAAATGCCCCAATGCTGTCATCCTGAGCGAAGCGAAGGACCTCGGCATTTGAATTTTCAAGCAAATGCATAGATCCTTCGTCGGCTTCGCCTCCTCAGGATGACAGTGTGCGGAATTTTTCCGCAGCCTGTTCAGCCCGGCGCCTGCCGTTGCACGCCCCCTTCCAACTTCGATTCCCGTGCGCCACCGGTGCCGACCTCAAGGTCGGCGCTACACCGCCAACCTACCGCGTTCCAGCGTTCGACCGTGTATAATCAGGGAAGATTCGGAAAGGTTAAGCAAGGCAAACGGAAACGCTCCCCTTGGCGTCTGCGCCTATGTCTGACGATCAACTTCCCAATCCGCACCCTGCCGCGAACCCTCAAGAGGTTGAACGGGTGGTGCGCGATTTCGAAGAGCGAACGCTGGTGGGAAGGGAGGGGTATTTCAGCCGACTGGTGTATCTCGCCTCGCTGCGCGACTACAATACCGGCCGTTACCATCACTACGGATTAGAGGAGCGCTACGCAGCGGATGCTGTTGATGAGGGCCTGCGCCAGTGCCACGTGCGGGTTTTTGAAGAGCTTGTCGGCCTGCCGCTTAAGGAGCAGACGGAAGATCTGTTGGATTTCTTCGAATCCCTGAAGGAAGATAGAACGCGGTTGGTGCGCGTCTGGAAGGGGCTAAAGTCCTACCAAATCCTCCCCCCGGAGGACTGCCATCCCCTGGCGCGGGAACTTTTTGACAAGAACATTGAGATTATGCTGAGAATCCTGCGCGAGACCGATCTGTGGCCCTTACTGCACGATTCGCATCGCGACGCCGACGACCTGCCCTAGGACTTCACCCTCATCGGGAATGCGAATGGTCTGCGGTCCGGTGGGAGACAAAGGATGGGGCAGCAGGGTCACTTCCTTGCCGCGCTGGTAGCACCAGCAACATTCGTAGCTGTAGCGCAGCTCCAGGAAATAGATGGGGCGGTCGTATTCGGTCAGCCACCCGGAATTCACAATCTTGCGCCGCGTGTCGTCAACCTGCACCACGGACCCCGGGCGCAGGAGCGGAACCATCATCTGATCTTCCAGGCCTATAAAGCCATAGCGGTATTTCTTGAAATCGAGCTGGCTCAGCAATCCCGCGGGGATTTCGCCCCACGTTTCTATCAAGCGGGAGAGGAAAGCGGTCTTCTCCGGCCGGAAGCCGGGGTCAAAGCGGATGGGAAAACGGATGGGCCGCGCCGGGTCGCCAACCTCGACAGTGAAGAGATGGGTGGAAGCTTGGAGCGTGGCGTGCCGGTGCTGCTCCATCTTGGCCAGATTGATTCCGTACAGCCCCATCATTTCCTCAATGCTCAGCCGGTAAATCACCGCGAGGCTGTAGAACTTGTATATGCTGGGGAGTGAGCCGTCGTTTTCAATCTGGTTGAGGCGGGCGGTGGAAACCACGTACTCCGAGCTCCGCTCAGCGTCAGCGATTTCCAGGCTGGCTTCCTCGACTTGGCGAAGCGTCAGCCCAAAGCGCTCACGGATTTGCTTTAGGCGGAATCCAGCCTGCGCGCTAAGGGCAAGCGTCGCGAGCGGGGGCACAGCGGGAAGGGATTGGGACATAGTATGGCACTATCGAATAACTTCTTCCCCGCACTCGGCCCCTGGCGTGCCACCCCGGTCGGATTGGAGCGAGGAAATGGAGCAACATTCCCACATACGTATCGTGCCTAGCCCTATTCTACTATACTGCGGGGGATGGAAATTACAATCCTCCGGAGGAGTAGTGTCCTGATTTGAACATAGCGCCGCCCTTGGGGGCGGCACATGCCGGGCTATTTTCCGGCGCTACACCCGAAATCAGGACATCAATCCCGGAGGAAGGGTTCGCGAGGTCATCATGGATCGATTGATCAAAGCCTGCAGAAAAGGAAATTTCCAACAGGTCGTCGAGGTCGGCATCCTGCGCTTCCTCGACTTCGCCACCTTGCAACTGGATCGGGGTGAATGCCACTTGCTTCACACGGGCCCTCGCGAATACGTGCTCGATATCTTCTCCGGTTCCGTTACCCTGGTGATCAGCACCGTGGGACGCAGCCAGGAGATTTATCGCCAGATCGGAATACGCCCCGATGTTTTCTCCGGACCGCCGGTCATGAGCTACCTCCCGCCCAACTCGCGGCTGGAAATCAAGGCGGATTCGGCGGCGGACATAGGGATATTCTCCGCGCCTTCAACCTCCACCGCCCCGCCCGCGCTGCTGCAAGGGTCTACCGTGATCAGCAAGCAAGTGGGCCGCGAAAACTGGCAGCGAACGGTCTATTCGGCCTTGGGTGAAAACGTGCCGGCAGAGCGCCTCCTGGCCGGCGAGACCTTGAACCCCCCGGGCAACTGGTCGAGTTTTCCGCCCCACAAGCATGACCGCTCCAACCCACCGGAAGAAGCCGTGCTGGAAGAGGTTTATTACTTCCGATTCAAGCCCGCGCAAGGGTTCGGGTTTATTTGGACGTACACGGCGCCCGGCGACCCCGAGGGGTTCTCCAATGTTTTCGTTGTCGAAAATGGCGACACCGTTCTGCTGCCGAAGGGTTATCACCCTGTCGTGGCTGCGCCCGGTTACGAACTGCATTACACCTGGGGGCTGGCCGGGGAAGAGCGGCGCTACGGCGCCTGGGCTGACGATCCACAACATGCCTGGGTAAAGTGCCGATGACGGGTGCAACGTGCTCGACTCCCCCCTCTGACCCGGACTTCTCACCCGCCTCGGCAGTTGTCTCTGGGTCGTGGTGCTTTCAATCCCCAAAAGGGCGCGCTATCAGTCCAGACAAGTTCCGACCCTGAAAGGGTCGAAGGCTCGACCCCTCCAGGGTCGGAAGAATTCCATGCATGGCCCTCCTGATCCGTAGGGTTCACTTACGGCTAATGATATTCCTCCCCT
>PLWR01000690.1 GCA_003165615.1 Acidobacteriota bacterium
TGGTGCATGGCGGCGGCAAGGTGCTTACGCGCACGCTCGAACGCATGGGCATTGCCACGGAGTTTCACCAGGGCTTGCGGATCACCGACGCGGCCACTCGCGACGTAGCCCTGATGGTGCTGGCGGGCCTGGTAAACAAGCAGTGGGTGGCGGAACTGGAAAATCTGAAGCAGCCTGCACTGGGAATTTGCGGCGGCGACGGCAGCCTGGTGCGCGCCCGCAAATTGACTGTGGGCACAAATGGCAGCAAGCGGGACTTGGGATTTGTCGGCCGGCCGCACAAGGTGAAGACCACAGTGTTGGACATGGCCCTGCGCGGCGGCATGGTCCCCGTGGTGGCCAGCCTGGGTGTGAACGCGCGCGGTGAATTTCTGAATATTAATGCCGACGACATGGCCGCGGCTCTGGCCGTGGCGCTCAGGGCTGACCGCCTCCTTTACCTCACCGAATCCGGCGGGGTCTGGGACGCGAAAAAGCAATTACTGCCGGTGGTGCGGTTGGGAGACATCCGCCGCTTGATTAAAGAAGGCGTGGTGCGGGACGGGATGATTCCGAAGCTGCTCTCTTGCGCGCGAACCCTGCGCCAAAACGTGGGCGAGGTCGACATCCTCTCCACTACCGTTCCGAACGCGCTGCTTAGTGCGATCAAGAAAGGGAAAACCGCTGGAACCCGGATTGTGAAAGGCTCATGAATCGCGACCAGATTGCTGAACTCGAAAAGCACGTTTTGATTCCCACCTACGATCGGCTGCCTATTCTCGCCGTGCAGGGTGACGGGTGCTACCTCTACGACGAGACGGGGAAGAAGTATCTGGATTTCCTTGGCGGTCTGGCGGTGAACTCCCTGGGTTACAACCATCCGGAAATCATGGCCACGCTGCGCGACAGTGCGGAAAGCTTGTTGCACGTTTCCAACCTTCTCTACCATCCGTTCCAGGCGCCGCTGGCGGAAAAGTTGACGCGCCTTTCCGGCATGGATCGCGCCTNNATCGCGCCTTCTTTGCCAACTCCGGGACGGAAGCGATTGAAGGAGCCATGAAGCTGTCGCGCGCTTACTCGCGCCAGCATGCCGCGCCGGGACCCTTCCAGCGTTTTGAAATTCTGGCTTTGGAAAACTCTTTTCACGGGCGCACGTTTGGCGCGCTTTCCGCCACCTGGCCGAAGAAGTATCGCGAGCCCTTTGAGCCACTGCCGCCAGGAGTGCGGTTCGTTCACTTGAACGACGTTGCCCACTTGCGCGAAAGCTTCACTGCGAATGTGGCGGCGGTAATGGTGGAAGTGATTCAGGGCGAGGGCGGAGTGGTAGAGATCCACGAAGATTTTCTGAAGGCTGCCGCTGAACTTTGCCACACGCACGGAGCGTTGTTGATTTGCGATGAAATCCAGTGCGGATTGGGCCGCACGGGGCGGTTTTTGGCCTTCACCAAATTTGGATTGCAGCCCGACATCGTGGTGGTGGCCAAGCCTCTGGCCGCGGGCCTGCCGCTGGCCGCCATTCTGGCGCGCGAGGAAGTTGCGCAGGCATTCTCCCCTGGCATGCATGGAACCACGTTCGGGGGCGGACCGCTGCAATGCCGCGTGGCGCTGAAGGTTCTGGAGATTCTCGAACGCCCCGGCTTCCTTGCCCACGTCACCGAGGTGGGAGCTTACTTCCGCCAGGAATTGGAAAAGCTACGCGCGGAGCTTCCGGTAATTAAGGAAGTGCGCGGCGACGGGCTGATGGTGGCGGTGGAATTGCGGACCTCGGGAAAGTCCGTGGTGCAGCAAGCGCTGAAAGCCGGCTTGCTGATCAATTGCACGCAGGAGAAAGTGCTGCGCTTCCTGCCGCCTTTGATTATCGAAAAGCCGCACGTTGATGAAGCGATTGGAATTTTAAGACCGGTGCTGGCGGCCCTTGAGCCGGCGGCTGGGATGAAGAAGGGGGCAAACGCATAATGGCGGTGATGACGATGACGACAACGATCAAGAAACCGGAAACTTTGAGTGTTCGGAATCTCGTGGCTGACGCGGATTTGACCCACGATGATTTGAAGCTCCTTTTCGATCTCTCGGAGCGGGTCAAGGCGGCGCCCGGAGAGTACGCGCACGTGCTGCGCGGCAAGCAACTGGCGATGATCTTCGAAAAGCCCTCGCTGCGCACGCGCACTACTTTTGAAGTCGGCATCACCAGCCTGGGTGGATTTGCCGTCTACCTGGAACACACCAAGCCCCGCCTGGGCGAACGCGAAGCCATAAAGGACATCGCCCGCAACCTCGAGCGCTGGGTGCATGGCATCGTGGCCCGGACCTTCGCGCATGAATCGGTTCTGGAGCTGGCCGGCAATGCCTCCATCCCCGTCATCAATGCGTTGACCGACCTCTACCACCCCTGCCAGGCGCTGGCGGATTTCTTTACGATCCAGGAGAAGTTTGGCTCGGTAAAGGGCTTCAAGCTAGCCTATGTCGGCGATGGCAACAACGTTTGCCATTCACTCCTGTATCTTGCCGCCCGCCTCGGCGCACACATCCGCGTCGCCACGCCGGCCAACTACGCCCCCGATCCGGACGTCCTCGCCGATGCCAAGCGTGTCGCGAAGGAAACCCGCGCGCGCATCGAGCTCTTCACGGATCCGCGCGAAGCCGTGAGTGGGGCGCTGGCCGTATATACCGATTCCTGGACTAGCATGGGATTTGAGGCGGAAGAAAAAGTCCGTCGGCAGGTGTTCAAGTCCTACCAAGTCAACCGGGCACTTATGGAACAAGCCGCTCCGGGCGCGGTCTTCATGCACTGCCTTCCGGCNNNNTGGCTGCGCGAAAATTATGGCTGCGAAGTGATCGCCATGATCGCCGACGTCGGCCAGCAGGAGGATCTCGAGGCTGCTCGAAAAAAGGCTCTTGCCACGGGGGCTTCCGCTGCGCACGTGGAAGATCTGCGTGAAGAATTTATTCGCGAATACATTTGGCCGACGCTGCGGGCGGGTGCCGTCTACGAGTATACCTATTTGCTCGGCACTTCCATGGCCCGGCCGGTAATTGCCAAGCGCCAGGCTGAACTTGCCTTGCAACTCGGCGCCGACGCCCTTTCCCACGGCTGCACCGGCAAGGGCAA
>PLWR01000457.1 GCA_003165615.1 Acidobacteriota bacterium
CCGCTTAGAACAAATTTACCGTGCCATGGCACAGGCGTCCCGCCCGTGAGCCGTCACGGCCAAGATGGCCGTGCCACGAGTTTCCACGCGCCCGGTTCCGTCGATTTAGAGGACGCTTTCCCGGTGAAGATGCACGGGCCCATTTTGGGTTTGGGGCGAGAGGCGCAAACCGTAGAGATTGCACGGCGCAGCCCCGGCGCTCCCTGCTGATGGGGGCAATCCGGCACAGATGATCCGGCACAGCTTGACTCGGGTCCAGCCCCGTGGTATTACATTTACGAGAATGTAATGAGGGCAACATGGAATCGGCAATTACGGTCAAGGGCCAAACCACGATCCCGAAGGCGATCCGGGAGCATCTGCGCCTGAAGCCGGGGGACCGAGTAAAATTCTTTCTCCATCCTGACGGCACCGTGGTTCTATTGCCCAAACTCCCCGTTTCGGCGTTAAGGGGCATCCTTACGCGCCCCCGCCGGCCGGTGACCCTCGAGCGAATGCGCGATGCCATTGCGGAGGGCGCCGCCGGACTCAACCCGCGCGCCCGGCGCCGATGATAGGGCTCGACACCAATATTCTCGTTCGCTACCTGGCGCAGGATGACCCGATTCAATCGCCGCTGGCCACCGACATTATCGAGTCCCGTCTGAGTCAAGGAAACCCCGGCTTCATCAGCATCGTGGCGATGGTCGAGACCGTGTGGGTCCTGAATCGAGCATACGGCCTTGCCAACGATGAGATCGCTGCAGCTCTTGAACGCATGCTCCAGGCTGACACCCTGGTCGTCGAAAACGAGCAGGAAGTGTTTACGGCGACGATCGCGCTCAAAGAAGGTAGCGGCTCGTTTGCCGACGCTCTCATCGGGGCGCTTGGGGCCAGGGCAGGCTGCTCCAGCACTTTGACCTTCGACAGGACGCCATTGAGACTCCCTGGCTTCGAGCTTCCCTGACCAAACCCCAAAGGAGTCTGCGTGACAACCCGACTTTTCGGCCTTTTCCATGATGCAACCCATCGATAGTTCGTTGGGGAAATGGCGATTTTGCCAAATCGACAGGAGCAGGCGTGGCTTTTAGCTGGATCGATCTTGCCGTCGTCATCGCCTACGTTATCGCCATCACGGCCTTTGGGGCGCGTTTCCGCAAGGGCCAACGCACCTTGCACGATTACTTTCTCGGGGGCAACCGCCTGCCCTGGTGGGCGATCACGCTCTCGATTGTCTGTGCCGAAACCAGCATCCTCACCATTATCAGTACTCCCGGCATCTCCTATCACTCCAACCTGGGCTTCCTGCAACTTGTGTTTGGATATTTGATAGCGCGCGTGGTGGTGAGCTTCCTTTTCATCCCGCGCTATTTTGCCGGTGAGCTCTATACGGCCTACCAGCTCATTGAGCGCCGGTTTGGGCACGGTTTGCGACTCTTCACCGCGGGCCTATTCCTCCTTACCCGTGCGCTTGCCGAGGGCGTGCGGGTTTTTGCCATCTCCATTGTCATCGCGATTATCTTCAAAACCGGCGTTATGCCCTCGCTGGTGATTATCTTTGTGCTGACCCTGCTTTACACCCTGGAGGGCGGCCTGACCGCGGTCATCTGGACGGATGTCATTCAGCTCACCATCTACGTGGCGGGGACGGTGGTGGCGCTCTTCGTTGCCTTGCACGCTCTTCCCGGCGGCTGGGGTGAGGTGGTGCGCGTGGCGCAAGCGGCGGGCGGAAAATTCACCGTTTTCAATTTCCACTTTAACTGGAGCCAGCCTTACCTGTTTTGGACGGGACTGGTGGGCGGCATGTTTCTGAATACCGCGAGCCACGGCACGGATCAGTTGATCGTGCAGCAGTTGCTCGCCGCGCGCAGCCGCCGCCAGAGCCAGGGCGCGCTGCTGGCAAGTGGAGTCGTGGTACTGCTCCAATTCACCTTGTTTCTTATAGTGGGAGTGGTGCTCTATGCTTTCTATCAGCATTTCCCTCCCGCCGTTTCTTTCCGCCGGCCTGACCAGATCTACCCCACGTTTGTCATCACCCGGCTCCCGGTGGGACTCTGCGGCCTGCTGACTGCCGCGATCCTCGCCGCCGGCATGGCCAATCTGAGTGCCGCGCTCAATTCCCTGGCATCGAGTTCGGTGATGGATTTCTACAAGCCCTTCGCGCGCCCCCGGGCCGATGACCGGCATTACCTGCGCGTGTCGAGGCTGATGACCGTGGTCTGGGGCGTGGTCATCATCACCATCGCGCTGGCGGCGCAGTACCTCCAGCGTAGCGCGCTGGAATTGGCCCTTACCGTGGCCAGCATTCCCTATGGCAGCATGTTGGGAATCTTCCTGCTGGGAGTCCTGACCCGCCGGGCCACCAGCCGCGGCGCCCTGGTGGGCGCGCTGTGTGCCCTCGCCACTTTGGCCGGCGTGATGCACTATACCAACATCGCCTGGACCTGGTACGCCGCCATTGGGACGGTGGTAACCTTCACCGTGGGACTCATCATGAGCGTTGCGCCCCCAGCGCGCGCCAGTTGAAGAGGTTGCAGAAAAACATTTCGGGACTGTCATGCTGAAAAAGGATAGCTGGAGGCCGGCTAGTGCTTGGTTGCAGAAGTTAGCGATCTTATTTTGTTGGGGGTGGAAGGACGGGGCCTTACAGGCGGCGGGAAAACTCGTCGGCTCTGTCATTCTGAGGAGGTCGCCGCGGCGATCGACGAAGAATCTCGCATTTTAGCAATGAGTTACTTAGACCAAAGGAGATATTGGAGATTTTGAATAAGTGACCCATGCTGATTGGTTTGCGATTAGTGAGGAAACCGGGCCAGGTGGGGGTACCCTCGTCGATCACCATTTACTAATGACCCTGCATAATCCAGAATTCACAAGTACTGATTGCCATGCGCAATAAACCTCAAACCGAGTTGGTGAAAGGCCTGGGGGTGTTCGGCGCCACTTCGGTGGTGGCCGGCACGATGATCGGCACCGCGATTTTCGTGGTGCCGGGCATCATGTTGCAGCGGGTGGGCTCAGCGTCGATGGTCGTGGTGGTGTTCGTGGCCGCCGGGGTCCTCAGTCTCTTCGGAGCGCTTGCTTATGCTGAACTCGGCGCGGCGATGCCCGAGGCGGGCGGCGAATTCGTTTACATGCATCGCGCCTACGGCCCCCTATTTGGATTCCTCTACGGCTGGACGCAATTCATCATCGCCAAGACCGCTTCGATTGCCGCCATTTCCACGGGTTTTGTCATCTACCTTGCCTATTTCTTCCCGCGCTTGCACGAAGCGGTGTGGGCAGCTTCTCTCCATTGGGGTGGCCACGCATTGGGACTGCACCTGACAGGCCTCCAGATTGGCGCGACGCTGATGGTGCTGCTGCTTTCCGGGTTGAACATTCTGGGTGTGCGCCGCAGCGGTGCGGTGCAAACACTCTTCACCGCCTCCAAGTTGCTGGTGCTGGCCATCCTCATTGTGCTCGGCCTCACCTACGGTCACGGCTCGTGGCAGGGGTTCCACCCCTTCTTCGCGGCGGGCGGGCACGGCGGCCTGCTGGCGGCTTTCGGTGTGGCCACGGTTTCCGCGCTCTGGGCTTACGATGGATGGAACAATCTCAGCATGGTGGCGGGCGAAGTC
>PLWR01000417.1 GCA_003165615.1 Acidobacteriota bacterium
AGAAGAAAGGCGGTAGCTGCTGCGACCGCACTCCAAGGCGGGCTGCGCCCGCAACGGGTCAGCGGCGCATTGAGGTGTCCAAGTCCTTTTTGCACAGATAAATCCATGAATCAAGTCGTTCGAGTAGGCAAACTGAAAATCGGTGAGGGGCAGCCGCTGGCGGTGATTGCCGGTCCCTGTGTTATCGAAAGCGAAAAGCATGCGCTCAAAATGGCGGAGCGCCTTTCCACCCTGGCCCGCGATCTGCGCCTTCCCTACATCTTCAAAGCCTCGTTCGACAAGGCGAACCGGACATCCCTCGGCTCCTACCGCGGACCGGGGGTCAAGCGCGGACTGGAGATCCTGGCCCGCATCAAGCGGGAACTTGGCGTCCCCATTCTCACCGACGTTCACGATGCCGGGCAGGTGCAGGCGGCGGCCGAGGTCTGCGACATTCTCCAGATTCCCGCGTTCCTCTCGCGCCAGACGGATTTGCTGGTCGAGGTTGGCCGCTCCGGCGCCGTCGTAAACATCAAAAAAGGCCAATTCCTTTCGCCCTGGGACATTCGCCACGTTATCGAAAAAGTCCGGAGCACGGGGAATAACCGCATTTTGGTGACGGAACGCGGCGCGAGCTTTGGGTACAACAACCTGGTTGTGGATATGCGGGGCCTGGCGGTGATGAAAGAGTTTGGGGTACCTGTAATCCTCGACGTCACCCACTCGCTGCAACTTCCCGGCGGAGAGGGCAACCGCAGCGGCGGCCAGCCCCAGTACATTGAAACGCTGGCGCGCGCGGGCGTGGCGGCAGGAGTGGATGGCCTGTTTCTGGAAGTTCACGATAATCCCCCGCGAGCGCTTTCCGATGGGGCCAATTCCCTCGAACTGCGTCGCTTCAAGCCCCTGATGGCGCGGCTGCGCGATTTGGGCGACTTTGTTCGAAAGCTGTAACCATCCCCCCGCCGTACCTGCAACCGAGCGCGAGTTGCCGGGTTAGAATGAAATCGCAGTAACTATCCTCCGGCAAAGCCGGAGGCTTTACGGTGGCTGGCCCCTCAAAGGGGCCGGAGCGCCACCGTCGGGAAAAGACCCCTCATCCGACCTCGTCCCTNNGTGAGGGGTCTTGTGCCCGGCCCTCATTCCGGAACTGTCAAACTGCCACTGCCTCCCCGGCAGAGCCGGGGGATCTCCCAACGGATTAGCTTTTGCAGGCTCACGACCTCCGTATGCCGGACTTGGACCCACGCCGCGAACTTTCCCTGCTGGTGAACTCCACCTATCCGATCATCTATATTGAAACCTGGGAAGAGGCTCGCGCGGGCGCCATCCTGGCGAGCGTGGCGCAGGATCTCCGCGTGCCCTTCTATGAGCGGGCCGTGACGACGGGACTGGCAAGCGTAAGGGAGGAAATAATGAAGAAATTAGGAATGGTTTTTCTGGTTTGCGTGCTGGGGGGTGCGGGTGCGGTGGCATTCGGCGCAGATTCCAATGAGCCGATCGTAGAGTCGCTGGGCCACGTGGGCTTGGCGATTTCTGACGTGCAACCGGCGTTGCACTTTTACGTTGATCAACTGGGATTGAAGGAAGCTTTCCGGTTGAATTCCCCGGATGGAAAGCCGAACCTCATTTATCTCCGCGTGGCGGATACCAACACCTACGTGGAACTTTTCCCGGGAAAGAAAACACCCGCTCCCGTGGGGACGACGACGGTCAATCACCTGGGCTTGTTCGTGAAGGATTTACAGGCCACCCTCCACGCCCTCAAGGACCGGGGATATCCGTTGCCCGACGATGCCTTTGAAAGGGCAAAGAAGGTTCAGGCGGACAATACCCTGCTCTATTTCATCAAGGATCCGGACGGCAATAAAGTTGAACTCAGCCAACTTCGCCCCGACTCGTTTCAGGTGACATCGCGGGGGAAGAAGTAAAGTTCTGGCTGCATGGGGTAATGCTGACTCTAAACGTCAATCTCGTCAGCCGCCCGTAATTCTTTTACAACATCTTCAAGCGCGCGGCGGGACTCAGCCTTGCTTTCACGGGCGGCGAGGCCCATCCCTAAGTCGTCCATCAAATCTTCATACTCTTCAATAGGGAGAATGACTCCAGTCTTGCGCCCCGCAGCGTCGGTAACGAATTGAATGTTCTTGTGCATCGGTAATCCCTCATCGACTAAGGCGAAGACTTCCCGTGTCTTGGATGATCTCTCCGTGCCCTCAGTGTCCGGAATGGCTTTCACACAGAGGGCACAGAGTTTCTCCGTGGTCTCTGTGTGAACGCTCGAAAAGCACAGAGATCACAGAGAGATTCGTTTAGGTTGCGCCTACAGCATCTGCTCAATGATGCCCGGGACGGCTTGGATGGCTTCATCGAGCTTCGCGGGATTCTTGCCGCCGGCCTCCGCCAGATCCTTGCGGCCGCCGCCGGAACCTTCAATGTGAGTTGCAACTGCCCTCACGATTTTTGCCGCATCCAGGCGAGCAGTTAAGTCCTTCGACACCGAGACTACAAGCGCGGCCTTGTCCTCGGATCTCCAGCCGAGCACAATTACGCCGGAATCCATCCGGATCTGCCGCCGCAACGCATCGATCATGTCACGCAGGTCAGCTCGGTCTACACCAACGGCAACACCTTTATAGAGTTTAACGTCTTTGACCTTCACTACCTTTTCGGCGGGATTTATATTTCCTTCTTCGCCCATAGTAGGCGCTCCATGAAGCGCTTCCATCGCAAGCCGCTTCTGAGCGGTGGACAGGTCCTTTCGGAGTCTCTTGTTCTCCGCTTTCAATTCCTCGATTGCCTGTATCCATAGGGAAGGTTCCCGCGCCCCGCTCAAGGCGGTTGTCAATTGCGCCCTAAAAAAGTCGTCGTGACGAAGTGTATCGACGATCTCCCAACCGGTTATCGCTTCAATTCGCCGCGTCCCCGCTGCTACGCTACCTTCCGACACAACTTTGAAAAGTCCGATGTCGCCTGTGCGCCGCACATGCGTGCCACCGCAAAGTTCTTTGGAGAAATCATCAATCGTGAGCACCCTCACTTGGTCCGCATACTTTTCCCCAAACAGCGCCATTGCTCCCGTATTCACCGCCGTGTCAAGGTCCATGACAGTTGTTACGACTTCTTCGTTCTTGAGGATCTGCTCGTTCACCAAACCCACTATATCAAGCAGGTCTTGTTCACCCAGCCCCGTGTAATGAGTAAAGTCGAAGCGCAAACGCTCCGGAGCAACCAGCGAACCCGCTTGCTTGACGTGCGTCCCCAGCGTCTTCCGCAGCGCCGCGTGCAGCAGGTGCGTGGCCGTGTGATTCCGCCGCGTCGCATCCCGCCGCTCCGCATCGACCACAGCAGTAACAACGTCTCCCATACGAAGTCCTTCGCGCGCCACAGCCTTGTGAACGATTAATCCGCTCACCGGTTGATACGTATTTTGAACGTGCGCGATTTCGTGGTCGGTCCCTGGTGCTACGAGTTGGCCCGTATCGCCCACCTGCCCGCCCGATTCGGCATAGAACGGTGTGTGGTCCAGAACAATTTCAACCTTGGCGCCAGCCTGCACTTCGCTGACGGCTTCGCCGTTTACCACCAGCGCCGCAATCTTGCAATCGGTTGATGTCGTTTGAGTGTACCCATCGAAGACTGTCTTGCCATCTTCTGCCAGCTTCAAGAACAACGGCGAGGCAACTTTCTTCTCCGCCCCTTTCCATGATGCCCGGGCCCGCTCGCGCTGCTTCTGCATCTCAACTTGGTACCCTTGTAAATCAACATCAGAAGTGGGACTCGCGCTCTTAACGATATCTCGCACGAAATCGGACCGCAGACCAAACGTGTCGTGGAGCTCGAACAGTTCGTCACCCGGTACCCATTGAACTCCTGTGGGCGGCAGAGGGCGACTCGTTCGGCCATACAAGGTGTGATAGATGATTGGTGCCTGCGAGGGAGTGGGGAAATTACCTCCGAATTCCCGAGTGTGCTCCCTGTATTTGTAGAACGGAAGCTCAATTCCCTCACTGGTTACGACCGATGCCTTCTCCAAACGCTCCAATCCCGCTCGCGTCGTTTGGGCATACCGCTCCTCTTCAATCTTAATCGCCTTGGCGACATGGTGCGCGGTTTGGACAAGCTCCGGATAAGCGTCTTTCATCATATCCACGACGCGGCTGCTGATCTTGTAGAGGAACGGTTCATTCAGGCCGAGCGTTTGGCCATGATAGAGGGCGCGGCGCATGATGAGGCGCAGGACGTAACCACGGCCTTCGTTTGAGGGCAGCACGCCGTCGGAAATCAGGAACGTGGCCGAGCGCGCGTGGTCGGCAATAATGCGCAGGGAAACATCGGCATCGTGGTTTGCGCCGTACTCAACGTTGGCGAGCGCCGCGGCTTCTTCGATGAGCGGGCGGAAAAGGTCGGTTTCAAAGTTGGAGAGTTTGCCTTGCAGCACGCTCGCCAGGCGCTCAAGTCCCGCCCCGGTATCGATCGAAGGGCGTGGCAAGGGCGTCATCGTGCCCTGCTCGTCGCGATTGAACTGCATGAAGACGAGGTTCCACAGCTCCACATAGCGGCCGCAGTCGCAGGGAAACTTGCATTCGGTGTGCCCCTCGTCGCTCGCGGCAGCGCCCATATCGTAGTGGATTTCTGAGCACGGCCCGCACGGCCCGGTTTCGCNNGAACACCCAGGGCGCGCCAGCATTCGTATGCTTCGTCGTCACGGGGAATGTCGGCCTGAGGAGTGTTCTTGCCTTCAAAAATCGTCACGTAAAGCTTGTCGCTGGGGATGGCGAATTCCCTGGTGATGAGTTCCCACGCCCAGGGGATGGCCTCTTTCTTGAAATAATCGCCGAAGGAAAAGTTGCCAAGCATTTCAAAGAAGGTGTGATGGCGGGTGGTGCGGCCCACTTGCTCGAGGTCGTTGTGCTTGCCCCCCGCACGCACGCACTTCTGCGAGGTCGTGGCGCGCGAATAATCGCGGCGCTCGCGGCCCAGAAATACATCCTTAAATTGATTCATTCCGGCATTGGAGAAAAGCAGCGTCGGATCATTCGCCGGCACCAGCGACGACGAATTTACAATTCGATGGCCCCGCTGGGCGAAGAATTCCAGGAAACGTTTCCGAATTTCATTCGATTGCATCAAGTATCCTCTGATTTCAGGAAAAGAATTTCACACAGAGACCACGGAGTTACTCTGTGCACTCTGTGTGAAACCTTGGAAGGCACAGAGTACACAGAGAAAGGCTGGTTGATCTGCACTTATCCGCATCGAGCTACAGCCTTAGGAGTGCTCTGATTCCGGCTCCTCGGCAGAAGCTTCCAGATCCACCGGCTCATAGTCATCCGCCACCGGAGCCAATTCGGGGCGGGCGCGCACAGCTTTTATAATATCACCCGCATTAAACCCCAGGCGCATAAGGCTCTGACAAAGCGAGTGGAAGCGGGGCCGCGTTAGCGGCAGGCGAAGAGTGCGGAGTTTTTTAGCCAGGGCTTGTTCGAGTAGGGCGTGCGCCGGCGTTTCCTTATACGCATGCTCCACCGCCGACTCGATTTCCTGGTAGTTCACGAGCTTGGCCCTGAGCTCGCGCCGGAGGCGATGAGGCCCGAAGGCGCGGTTTTGGGCGAGTGAATACGCGTACTGCTCGGCGAATTTGCGATCGTCGAGATAGCCAATTTCGCGCAGGCGGGCGATGGCCGCATCCACCTGCTCGCTTTGAGGGCATTTTTTTTCGACGGCCCGCCGCAGTTCGGCGATGGAATAGGGACGGCGTGCCAACATGCGCAGCGCCGCCGTCAGAGGGTCGGGCGGGCCTGCACCCGCCGAAGGGTTCTTGCCTCCCCCTCCGGGCTGATGGCTCCGGCCCGCAGGCGGGGCCTGCTTATCTCTTCGCAAACCGCTCTACCTGGCTGGATTTCTCCATCTCTTCGCGGGCAGCGTCGGCGGTGTTGCTGATGCCGGCGATGCGCAGCTTGAATTCGTCGGGGTTGGTGGAATTGCCCAGGGCTTCTTCCAGCGTGATCAGGCCCCGGGTGTAAAGCTCGTAAAGGGACTGATCGAAGGTCTGCATGGAGTATTGGGAGACGCCCGCGGCGATGGCGTCGTGAATCAACCGGGTCTTATCAGGGTTGATGATGCAATCGCGGATATATTCGGTGGCGATCATTACTTCCACGGCCGGCACGCGCCCAATGCCGTCCGCCTTGCGGACCAGGCGTTGAGAGATAACCGCCTTCAGGGTGCTCGCGAGCTGCAAACGGATCTGCTTCTGCTCCGGGGGTGGGAAAACCGCAATAATACGCTGGATGGTTTCCGTTGCGTCCGTGGTGTGCAGGGTGGAGAACACCAAGTGGCCGGTTTCGGCAGCCAACAGCGCGGTCTGGATGGTCTCCAAGTCTCGCATTTCGCCCACCAGGATGACGTCAGGGTCCTGGCGGAGGGCAGCGCGCAGGGCGGCGCCGAAACTCGAAGTGTCCACCTCCACTTCGCGTTGGTTGCAAAAGCCCTTCTTGTCGCGGTGCAGAAACTCGATGGGATCTTCAATGGTAATAATGTGGTCGGTGCGGGTGGAATTGATGCG
>PLWR01000660.1 GCA_003165615.1 Acidobacteriota bacterium
CCGAAGTGTAACCGCGGCCGCTCTTGACGCGCAGTTCGATGCTCAGGCTGCCGCCTTCACTCACCGTGGCGATGTAGACGTCCTTATCGAGAACCTCAACGTCAGAGTCCTCTTGAATCAGGCGGGAAGTGACTTCGCCCGGCTTGTCCACATGGAGGGTAAGTGTCTTGGGGCCTTCCACGCTCATTTTCAGCGGGATCTGTTTCAGGTTTAAAATGATATCCGTCGCGTCTTCAACAACCCCCGGGATGGATGAGAATTCGTGCATGACGCCTTCGATCCGTACCGCCGTAATTGCCGCTCCCTCAATGGAGGAGAGCAGCACGCGTCGCAGAGCGTTACCGATTGTGGTCCCGAAACCACGCTCAAAGGGTTGCGCGGAAAATTGTCCGTACTTGTCCGTCAGCGTATCGGTGTTTGCTACCAAGCGCTTCGGTTTCTGGAATCCCTTCCAAAGCATCGCTTTCAAACCTCCCTTGCGGCCCGCCTTGGCGGGCCACCTCTCGTGCACGCCGGATCCCTATTACTTCGAATACAGTTCGACGATCATCTGTTCTTGAATCGGGAAATTGACGTCTTCGCGTTTCGGCAGCGAGATAACCTTCGCTTTCAAGCCTTCGCGGTCCAGTTGCAGCCAGGGCGGAACGCTCCGGCCACCGGACAGATCCAGTGCACGTTGAACAGCAGCCAGGTTACGGCTGGTTTCTTTAATGGAAATTTCCTGTCCGGGGACAACAACGAACGAGGGAATATTCACCTTGCGTCCCGAGATCTGGATGTGTCCATGCCGAACCAACTGCCGGGCGGCAGCGCGCGAGGATGCCAGACCCAACCGGTAGACGGCATTGTCCAGCCGCCGCTCAAGCATCAGCAACAGGTTCTCACCGGTTACACCTTTCGTCCGCGCAGCCTTCTCAAAGTAGCTGCGGAACTGGTCTTCCAGGATGCCGTAGAGCCGGCGCAGCTTCTGCTTTTCACGGAGCTGCAATCCGTACCCGACGATCTTGGGCCGACGGGACTTCCCATGTTGCCCAGGAGCGAAGTTGCGCTTTTCGATTTCGCACTTGTCCGTAAGGCACCGCTGTCCCTTCAGGAACAGCTTAACCCCTTCGCGCCGGCACAGCCGGCAAACCGCTTCACGATATCTTGCCAAACTAACCTCCTCAGGAGCGAACCGCGAACTTCCGATTTCGTCCTAAACTCTTCGACGCTTCGGCGGACGGCAGCCATTATGCGGAATGGGCGTCACGTCCTTGATATTCCGCACTTCCAGTCCGGCGGTGGCAAGGGCGCGAATGGCCGACTCGCGTCCGGCTCCCGGCCCCTTCACCCGCACCTCCACGCTGCGCATGCCATGGTCGCGAGCCGCGTTGGCCACGCGCATCGCCGCTTGCTGGGCGGCAAAGGGCGTGCCCTTGCGCGATCCCTTGAAGCCGAGCGAACCCGCGCTGGCCCAGCAGATGACGCGACCGTCAGAATCCGTAATGGCAACGTGGGTATTATTGAACGTCGCCTCGACGTGCACAATCCCGACCGGGACAATGCGCTTTTCCTTCTTCTTGAAAACCTTCTTCTTGCCTGCTTTTGCCGCCGCTTTCGCCATGAATCCTCACTCAAGAAATTGATGCAGCCGTGCCTTGACTAAGTCTTTGCCAAGGACCGCTTCTTATTGGTCACCGTGCCTTTGCGCGGGCCCTTGCGCGTGCGCGCGTTCGTGTGGGTGCGCTGGCCACGAGCGGGAAGACTGCGCCGGTGGCGCATGCCGCGGTAGGATCCCACTTCAATCAACCGCCGGATGTTCATGGCGGTTTCCTTGCGGAGGTCGCCTTCCACCGCTCCCTCTTCTTCCAGGATCTGGCGGATTTTGCTGGTTTCTTCCTCTGTCAGATCCTTGATCTTCGTGGCCGGATCGATTCCCGACCGCATGAGAATGGAAAGAGCTCTGGCCCGGCCGATGCCGTAAATGTAAGTCAGGCCAATTTCCGCGCGCTTTTTGGGCGGTAAATCCACGCCCGCAATTCTTGCCATTTCAACCCTCCCGTCTCATCCGCTACGCCGTACCAATCCGGCGTCAGCACGAATCATCCCTGCCGCTGCTTGTGCTTGGGGTTCTCGCAAATCACCCGCACCACTCCGCGCCGCCGAACAATCTTGCATTTCGTGCAAATCTTCTTCACTGACGAACGCACCTTCATAAATTCCCCTCATTCAGCCTTAGGTACCCAGCACCCGGGACATCGCACCTACTTGTACCGGAACACAATCCGGCCCCGCGTCAGGTCGTAGGGAGACAATTCCACGGCAACCTTGTCACCCGGCAGTATGCGGATAAAGTTCTTCCGCATCTTTCCCGAAATGTGGGCCAGAACCTGGTGCTTGTTGTCCAATTCAACTCGAAACATTGCGTTGGGTAGTGACTCCAGCACCGTCGCCGTAACCTCGATCGCATCTTCCTTTGCCATACTTCTTGGGGCCTCTACCCCGTCGCGGCGCCCATTAGGCAGGCGCAGCGGGGAAAACTACAAACGTGTCAGAACGTCAGGTCCATTCTGAGTGACCGCAACCATGTGCTCGAAATGCGCCGACAGCTTACCGTCAGCCGTCACCGCAGTCCAGTTATCATCCAGGACTCGAACGGCAGGCCCGCCGGCGTTCACCATGGGTTCAATGGCAAAGACCATGCCCTCTTTCAGCAACGGCCCATGGCCCGATTGGCCAAAGTTTGGAATCTGAGGTTCCTCGTGCATCGCCTTGCCAATCCCGTGGCCCACAAACTCCCTCACTACCGAATACCCGTTTTTCTCGGCATATTGCTGCACTGTGGCCGAAACGTCGCCCAGTCTATTTCCTAACCGCACTTTTTCCAGCGCCAACTCCAGGGATTCTTCCGTCACCCTCAGCAAACGCTGGGCGGATTCGCTGATGGCTCCCACTGGGATAGTTATGGCGGAATCGCCATAGTATCCATCCAGCACAACGCCCGTATCCAGGCTGAGGATATCGCCTTCCTTAAGCGTGCGGCGGTCAGAGGGGATGCCGTGAATAATTTCGTCGTTGACCGACGCGCACAGGCAGCAGGGGTAACCGCGATATCCTTTGAAAGCCGGCCGTGCTCCCAACTCTTTGAAGCGCCTGGCCACAAATTTCTCCAGGTCAAGCGTCGTGACTCCCGGCCGCGCTTGCTCGCGTATCTCGCCCAAAACCTGACGAACCATCTTGCCGCTGCGCCGCAGCTTCTCGATTTCAGCCGATGACTTACAGATAATCATGCCTTTGAAAGATAATCCGTCAGTCCCTGGGCAATCGCCTCAGGCTCCTTATTTCCGTCCAATGCCAGCAGCAAGCCCTGGCCGCGATAGTACTCAATCAAAGGGCTGGTTTGCTTGTGGTACGCTTCCAGCCGCTGACGGATGGTAGTTTCATTATCGTCTGCCCGGTGCAGCAACTTTCCCCCGTCCTTATCACAGGTCCCTTCAACCTTGGGCGGATTGAAATGGATGTTGTAAATTTCTCCGCATACAGAGCAGGTCGCCCGACCGGTGAGTCGTTTTAACAGCAACTCCTCACTCACTTCGATATCAAGAACCAACGGTCGCCCTTCACCCTTCGCCACCAAAATGCGATCCACAAACTGCGCTTGCGAAATCGTCCGCGGAAAGCCGTCGAGGATAAAACCATCCTTGCAATCCGGTTGGTCGATCCTCTCTTCCACGATGCCGTCAACCACTTCGTCTGGCACCAGCTTACCAGCTTCCATCCTGGCTTTAGCCGCCAATCCCAGCGGGGTTTCTCTCTTTACCGCATCGCGCAGGATATCGCCGGTGGAAATTTGCGGGATGCCATAATGCTTGGCCACTTCCCGCGCTTGCGTGCCCTTACCTGCCCCGGGGGCTCCCAGGAAAATCAAACAATGCGCTCGCATGAGTTCCCTCCGAACGCCCCGTCAAGACGACCGCCGTCCCCGGATCCTGCCCTTTTTCAAGAACCCTTCGTAATGCCGCATGATGAGCTGAGCCTCCACCTGCTGCACGGTGTCCATGGCTACTCCCACTACGATCAGGAGGGACGTTCCACCAAAATAGAAGTTGACGTTCAGCCCGTGCAGAACCCATGCCGGCAAGTGGGAGTCAAACCATCCTGCCCCCATCCAGCCCGGCAAGTGGTTCAGGCGAAGCCCCGCCAGCATCAATTCAGGAATAAGTGCAACCAAGGCCAGATAGAAACCACCCACCCAGGTGATCTTGGTGAGGACATCATCCAGGTAATCAGCCGTGCGCTTACCCGGCCGGATTCCCGGCATGAACCCACCCTGCTTGCGGACGTTGTCAGCAACCTCATCAGGGTTGTAGACAATCGAAAGGTAGAAATGGGCAAAGAAAATAATCATTATGACGTAGGTTAGCGTGTAAAGCGGTTCCCCATAAGCAAACACCTTGGAAAACCAGGCTAAGCCAGCGCCGAGATAACGAATGAGAACAATGCCGCTTTGATCGAGGTGAAATAGACTAAGAGTCTGTGGAAAAGTTAAGATAGAAACCGCAAAGATAATTGGCATCACGCCGCCGCTGTTCACTTTGAGCGGCAGGTGGGTTGACACCCCACCCATGATCCTGCGCCCCACCACCCGCTTCGCATATTGGATAGGGATGCGCCTTTCACCACGCTCCACGAAAACAATGCCGCCAACAATAGCCACCATAAAAGCCAGAAGCACAAAGAGTACCAGCAAATTCCAGGTGTGATTGACAAAAACCTTTTCATAAAGGTCGGCTGCGGCCCGTGGCAGCCCCACCACGATACCGGCAAAAATCAAGAGCGACATGCCGTTACCGATACCGCGCGCGGTGATCTGTTCGCCCAACCACATGATGAAAATTGACCCCGCCGACAGCGTCAGCACGGTGGAGAAAACGAAAGCCGGGCCCGGATGATTGACCAGTGAGGCTCCCGCGGCCGTCTGCTTCTCCAGGGCGATGGCGATTCCGAAAGCCTGGAACGCACTCAATCCCACCGTCATCCAGCGGGTATAATCGGTTATTTTCTTGCGGCCTAAATCGCCTTCTTTCTTGAGTTTCTCGAGGTGGGGTGATACCACCGTGAGCAATTGCAGGATAATAGAAGCCGTAATATACGGCATGATTCCCAA
>PLWR01000553.1 GCA_003165615.1 Acidobacteriota bacterium
CCGCAACTGCGAAAGTTCGGTTAGTACTTAACGGCCACTGTGCCGGAAAAAACCACATGTCACTAAGAAGAGAAGAGAGGCCGCAAATGGGCATACGGAAAATTAGCAAGATGTGGATGATGGCACTCCTGCTGGTCGTATTTATGGCCGGGTGCGGTCGCGAGCAGGGAGTCCTGGCACCAACGTTAAGTACGATGATCGGGATCAACCCGAGTAGGGGCACCCAGGGACAGACCTTGGGCGTTACCCTGACAGGAACGAGTTTCACTACGGGAGCAACGATCAACGTGAACGGGGCGCTGATCACCGTCACCAACACGGCGGTGGTGAGCAGCACCCAGATCACCGCAACGTTTGCCATTGCCGCGAACGCGGTGCTCGGCGCTGCGAACATCAGCGTGACCAGTTCGGGGATGACCACCAATACGGTGCCGTTCACCATAGGGCCCCCACTGACCGTGACTTCCACCGTCCCCACCAATGGCGCATCAAACGTGCCGATCAGTCAGGCACTCTCGGCGACCTTCAGTCAGGCAGTGACTTGTGCAACGGTCACCTTATCAAGCTTTACCCTGACCGGACCGGCGGGAACCGTAGCCGGAGCGATCACCTGCGCGGGCTCAACTGCGACCTTTACACCGACCAGCCTTCTGGCTTCCAATGTCTCCTATACCGCCACGCTGACAACGGCGGTACAGGACTCTCTCGGCGATCCGCTACTGAGCAACTATGTGTGGACCTTTGCCACCGCACCTCTTCCCACCGTGACTTCCACCATCCCCACGAGTGGCGAGCAAAGCGTTCCTTTGAATCAGGTACTCTCGGCAACCTTTAGTGAGGCGATGAACTGTGCAACGATCGCCTCCCCCGCGGCGACCTTTACCCTGACAGGACCTGGTGGAGCCGTAGCGGGAACAGTCGCCTGCTCCGGGACGAATGCAACCTTTACACCGGGAAGCCTTCTCGCCACCAATACCACGTATACCGCCACGATTACAACCGGCGTGACTAATGTGGGAGGCGGAGCACTGGCGAGCAACTATGGCTGGACCTTTACAACCTCGTCCGCTCCTCTCGTGACTTCCACAATCCCCACCAATGGCGCAACAGGCGTGCCGATCAATCAGGTACTCACGGCAACCTTCAATGAGGCGATGGTCTGTTCAACGGTCACCTCATCCTTTATCCTGGCAGGACCTAGTGGAAACGTGGCAGGAACAGTCGCCTGCGCCGGCACCAGTGCGACGAGCGCGACCTTCACACCGGCAAGCCTTCTCGCCTCCAATGCCACTTACACGGCCACGATAACAACCGGGGCGACTAATACGGCAGACGCACCACTAGCGACCAACTATGTGTGGACCTTTGCAACCGAGCTTGCTCCTACCGTGACTTCCACAATCCCCTCAAGTGGCGCAACAGGCGTGCCGGTCAATAAGGTCCTCACCGTAACCTTCAGTGAGCAGATGCAATGTTCAACGATCACCGCCGCAACCTTTTATCTGACGCCAGGATTAGGACCTGGGGGAACCGTGCCAGGAATAGTCGCCTGCGCCGGCACGAGCGCGACCTTTACACCGACAAACCTTCTCGCCGGCTCTACCACTTACATTGCCACGATTACAACCGGGGCGACTAATGTGGCAGGCGCACCACTGGCGAGTAACTATGGATGGAGCTTTGCCACCGTGGGAGGACTTACAGTGACTCTTACCATCCCTCCCAATGGCGCAACCGGCGTGCCTACCGATCAGGCGGTCTCGGCAGCCTTCAGTCAGCCGCTAATTTGTGGAACCATCACCGCAACCAGCTTTATCCTGACAGGACCTAGCGGCGCCGTCACAGGATTGTACACGTGCCCAAGCCTAACCTCATCAACGGCGACCTTTACACCGTCAGCCAATCTCGCCATCAACACCACCTACACTGCCACGCTTACAACCGCGGTGAATGGAACCTCATCAGCGCTGGCGATCCCCTATGTATGGACCTTTAAGACCGGTGCAACCCCGAGCACCGTTCCACCCACGGTGACCGCCGTAACCCCTCTAAATCTCGCTACCGGTGTTGCGCTCAACACGGCGATCACGGCGATGTTCGACGAGGCGATGGACCCAGCAACGATGATTGGGACAACCCTTACGCTTACAGCGGGAGGAGCAGCTTCGCCTACTACGCCATGCGTAGCATCTGCCGGAACCCCAGTAACGGGGGGGGTTACCTATAATGCGATAAACAACATCATTACCCTTATGCCCGGGAGCAGTCTGGCACCCCTTACCTGCTTTACTGCTACCGTGACCACCGCGGCCAAAAACGTGGCAGAAGTTGCCATGGCAGCTAACTTTGTATGGGTGTTTGCCACCGGTGCGGCCCCAGATCTCACCCCACCCACGGTGATTTCCACAATCCCTGCGAATCATGCCATCGATGTGCCCCTCAACCAGTTGGTTACCGCAACCTTCAGTAAGGCGATGCTCGATACCACCATCAACACCACAACCTTTACCCTGTTCCAAGGGGTAACGCAGGTACCAGGCACCGTGGGCTATATTGCGGGTAGCAACACTGCAAGGTTTGTCCCCAACAGCGATCTCACCGCCAACACAGTTTACACGGCCACGATTTCCACCGGGGTTTCCGACCTGGCAGGCAATTTCATGGTAAGTCCCTATGTTTGGACCTTTACTACGGCCGTGGCCCCCCTCATCGTTTCGCCCACAGTGGTTTCCACGAACCCTGGGAGTAATGCCACAGGGGTGTGTACCAATGCCATCAACGCAACCTTCAGCACGGTAATGGACCCTGGAACGATCAACACAGGGACCTTCTACGTGACAGTCGGCGGTCTGCCCGTACTCGGAACAATCTCCTTTACCAATGGCGCAACAGGCACCATCGCGACCTTCACACCCTTGAACCCTCTCACCGCCAGTACCACCTACACGGTCACGATCACCACCGGGGTCACCGACCTGGACGGCAATCCAATGTTAGCTGACGATATCTGGAGCTTCACAACCGGGTCGGCGGCGGTATGTACACCACCCCCACCCGTCTCACCCCTTGGAGCGGCCGCGCCTTTCGGAGCTTTTGGAGGTGGCGCCGGGATAACCAACCAGGGGATTAATACCGTGATCAATGGGGATATTGGGACCACCGGCGTTTCTACTACGGTGACGGGATTCCACGATCACCTCGTCACCTACCTCCCGCCCGCAGGATGTATCTACACCGAAACACCGCTGAATATTGGAAACGTCACAGGAGAGATATTTACTGATCCCCCGCCTCCCACTGTTACGTGTCCCAATGAAGGAACCGGTCCCGCGACTCTCGCTGGCACCACCGCCTATGTCGCACTCCAGGCTTATAACGCCGCGCTTGCCGAGTTTAACACCCTCGCGGGAATGCCAATCACAGGTCCAGATCCAGGCGCCGGCCACTCCGAAAATCTCGGCGGGCTAACCATCTACCCTGGCGTCTATAAATCCGCCTCGGGCGCGTACGCGATATCGGGATCGGATCTCACGCTCGACGCCCAGGGGAACGCGAATGCGGTATTTGTCTTCCAGATGGCGACCTCACTCACCGTGGGCCTCGCGGGCGCCCCTCGCAACGTGATCCTGATCAATGGCGCCAAGGCTACGAACGTCTATTGGCAGGTCGGCAGCTCCGCCACGATCAATGCGGCGGGCGGCGGTACCTTTGAGGGAACCGTCATCTCCTCGGCAGGAATTTCGGTCTCGACTGCCGGCAACGCCGCAATTACCACCATAAATGGCAGGTTGCTGGCATTGCACGCATCAACAACCGTGGTGAACACTGTCATTAACGTACCTGCACCGTAATATGCGGGGTAAGACCCATGGGTGAGACCGCCTTCCAGAGTGGGCGGTCTCATTCCATGGCAAGAATCTGCGGCGTTAAGTGAGAGGCAAGTTGAGCCGAGTGGTACTAAACGGCTGAGAAGCGAGAGCCTCAAAGCCCCGCTTCTTTGTGAGTAGGCACAATTCAGGAGGCAACAATGAGATTAGGAACTCGGATTATTACCACCATGGCGGTTGCTTTCTTACTGGCGCCTACCCTCTTGCTCTGTGCGGACGACGCCGCAAAGTCGGCAGCCACAGCGAAGAAGGATGGAGCTGTCAAATCCCAGGGCGCACCCGGCGCCGTGGTCAAAGCCAAGCCGGCGGCGGCACCAAATTCCGCGCCCGGGACGGACAAGCCAAGAAGCTATTTTCCCAGATATGAGCTTTTCCTGGGCTACTCGAATTTCCGTGCGCTAAGTGACCCTGGAAACCGCATTGCCTGGCTCGGTGGCGGCAGCACCTCGGTCGCGATCAACGCCAATCGTTACTTTGGGTTCGTTGGTGACTTTGGCGCCTACCATGACACGCGGTTCGGCCCGGGCGCCCCTCCGATCGGCGGCACGGTGGACTCCTATGGCGACGTCTACACCTACATGTTCGGTCCGCGCCTTTCCTTCCGCCGCGATAGGGTCACTCCCTTTGTCCAGGCGCTGTTTGGAGGAGCGCACGCCGGTGACGTGACGCTTAATGGCTGCACAGGGATTGGATGCACTCCCCTGCCCTTCGAGAACTCGTTTACCTTTTCCGCCGGCGGTGGCCTCGACATCACGCTAGTCCGCCACGTGGCATTGCGGCTGTTTCAGGCCGAATATGTGATGACCCGGTTCAAGGATCCCACCTCCAGCACGGGGGGATCGGGGAGCCAGAACGACTTGCGCCTCTCCGCAGGAATTGTCTTCCGTTTCGGTGGAGAACGCCACCCTGCGCCCCCACCGCCTCCTCCGCCCCTCCAGCCGCCGGTGGCCTCGTGTTCAGCCGACAGGGGCTTGGTCTATGTTGAATCGGGAGACGTCGTCGCCGTGACCGCGCAGGCCAGCAGCCCGGACAACAATCCCCTGACCTACACCTGGACCACAACCGGTGGCGCCGTAGCGGGCACCGGCTCGGCAATCCAATGGAACTCCTCCGGCGTGGCCGCGGGAGCCTATTCGGTAAGAGTGCGCGTGGATGATGGCCGGGGCGGCATGGCGAATTGTGCGGTGGGTATTCGCGTCGATCCGCGGCCCAATCGCCCGCCGACGCTGAGCTGCTCGGCGGACCGCAGCTTGATAGTGGTCGGCGAACACGCGGCGATCACGGCGACGGCTGGCAATCCGGACAACGTCCCGTTGACCTACTCCTGGCGCGCGAACAGCGGCCAGATCATCGGCTCAGGGGCGTCGGTGAGTTTCGATAGTTCCGGTCTGGCCCCGAACCGGTACACGGTGCTAGGCCGCGTGGACGACGGTCGTGGTTACACCGCCGATTGCTCGGTGAACGTCGACGTGCAGATGGCTCAGGCCGCGATGATGCCACCGGAATTGGAAGCGAGGCTTGCACTTCACAGCATTTACTTTCCCACGGCGCAGCCCACGGCCGCGGATTCCCAAGGCGGCCTGACGGAGAGTCAGCAGACCATCCTCCGGGCTCTGGCCTCCGACTTCAAGACGTACCTCACATTCAAGCCCGATGCCCGCTTGACCTTGGAGGGGCATGCGGACCCACGCGGATCGGTGGAATACAACAACGCCCTTACGGAGCGGCGCGTGGCACGTAGCAAGAGCTTCTTGGTCGAGCAGGGCGTTCCTGAGGCCAAAATCGAGACGCGGTCGCTTGGTAAACAGGTCGTGCTGAGCTCCGCCCAAGTAAAGCAACAGATGGAAAGCAATCCCGACTTGGCCTCGGAGGATCGGCAGAGATTCCTGAGCGCCGATTGGAAGGGGATTGTTCTGGCCCAGAACCGCCGCGTAGATATCGTCCTGAATGTGGCGGGGCAAAAGTCCGTTCGTCGGTACCCGTTCAATGCCAAAGACGCCGTAACACTGCTTGATGACAAGCAGTTGGTGCGTTGATCAGCAACTGCGGCCGCGCCGGCGGCCAGGCGCCAACCCAAGATGTGATGGGGCCGAGCAACAGTTCTCCTGCGCTCGGCCCAGCGGGCTGAGGCAGGCGCGGCTTGCCAGTGAGCACCTGCGGGGTTTCATTGTGGATACCCCACTAATGCCCGCTGATGGCCGCGAGTAACCGATCGGGAAGCATGGACAAAAAGTCTGTTGGTGGACTTATTGACTCTTTTGCACGCCGACTGTGCCACAAAGTCTGATTTGATGCTGACAGAGGCAGGCGCGGCTTGCCAGTGAGCACCTGCCTCAGGTCGCCGATGGTGGCTCCGTTCGAATCCCCAGCCAGGCGTTCGTAAACACCAAGCGACAAGGACTGCCGATCATCCTCCGCAGGACGACTGACCGAACCCTTCGACTTTTCTGCCGATTTAGTTAACCAGACATGGAAAACGGACCGGCCCCCACCTGGAAGATTAGGTGTTGCCCCCCCGAGTTCCTTTGTGGTAACTATCTTGGCGCATAGACCCGATGAACCCCGGTTGCCATTCATGACAGCAAGCCCGATTGACGTCTACCGCCGACAAATCGAGCGGGAGTTACAGGCAGGCAATGCCACGGAGCACACCCACCGCCCGGCGCTGAAAGCCCTTCTTGAATCTCTTGCTCCCAAGACAACCGCCACAAACGAGCCGAAACGCGTTGAATGCGGAGCCCCCGACTTTGTGATTTCCCGCATGGCGGCTCACGGCCCCGTGACGATTGGCCACCTTGAAGCCAAGGACGTGGGCAAGGACCTGGACGAAGCGGAGAAGTCGGAACAGATGAAGCGGTATCTCCATGCTCTGCCCAATCTGATTTTGACTGACTACCTGGAATTCCGCTGGTACGTCGAGGAAGAACTCCGGCAGACGGCCCGGCTCGCCCATGTCGGCAAGGGGGGCAAGCTGGCCCCGGAGAAAGACGGACTGGAGGCCGTCACGGACCTCCTGACCGCCTTTCTCACTCGCGAAGCCGAAGAGATAAACGATCCGAAGACTCTTGCCCTTCGCATGGCCCGGCTAACACATTTCATCCGGGACATGATTGTAACGGCCTTCGGAGCGAAGGCGGCCTCTGCCACTCTCCGCGACTTGCACGGGGCTTTTGAAAAGGCGCTGATTCCCGATCTGCCCATACCGCAGTTTGCGGATATGTTCGCTCAAACGCTCGCTTATGGTCTGTTTGCGGCCCGTTGCAATCACCATGGGCCGAAGGGTTCATTCAAGAGATTGGGGGCCGCAGCGGAAATTCCCAAAACCAATCCCTTCCTTCGGCAACTCTTTGAAACCATCACCGGCAATGCTCTTGACGAAGAGCCCTTCGTAGGATTCGTGGATGACCTGGCCCAACTCTTGGCCGATACCGATATTGGAGCTGTGCTCGCAGACTTCGGCAAGCGGACCGCCCGCCAAGACCCGGTGGTGCACTTTTACGAAACCTTCCTGGCAGCTTATGACCCCAAGTTGCGCGAATCGCGGGGAGTCTATTACACCCCGGAGCCGGTTGTTTCCTACCTTGTCCGGTCCGTGGATTATCTCTTGAAGACCCGCTTCGGATGCCCGAACGGACTCGCAGACACGGCCACAGTTGAATATGAGCGGGAAGAAGATCGTGCCACGGGCGTCCCGCCCGTGCCCGAGCATGGGCAAGATGCCCATGGCACGACGAAAACCACGTCCCCGCGCGTCCTGATTCTTGACCCCGCTTGCGGGACTGGCACATTCCTCTATACCGTGATTGACCATATCCGGGCGGAATTCATGCGGCAGGAAAACGCCGGCATGTGGTCGGGCTACGTGCGGAATCATTTGTTGCCCCGCGTCTTCGGGTTTGAATTGTTGATGGCCCCTTACGCCGTCGCCCATTTCAAGTTGGGAATGCAGCTCGCCGGGCACGATCTCACCCCCGCGCAGCGGGAGAAGTGGGCTTATGACTTCTCTGGAGATGAACGTCTCGGGGTGTTCCTCACAAATACATTGGAAGAGGCGGAGCGCAGAGCCGAAACACTTTTCGGCCCGTTGAGGGTGATAACTCAGGAAGCGAACGCAGCCTCAAGGATCAAACGAGAGCTACCCATTCTCGCGGTCGTCGGTAACCCGCCTTATTCGGGGCATTCGGCCAACAAGGGAGAATGGGTTCAAACTCTCATTGAAGATTACAAGCGCGACTGCCCTGAGTTGTACAAGCCTGCGCAAGCCAAATGGCTTCAAGACGACTACGTAAAGTTCATCCGTTGGGGCCAGTGGCGCATCGAGCGGACCGGGGCCGGAATTCTGGCGCTTATCACTAACCACGGCTATTTGGATAACCCCACTTTTCGCGGGATGCGCCAGCATTTGATGAATTCATTTACAGACATATACGTCCTCGACCTCCACGGAAACAGTAAGAAAAAGGAAAAATCCCCTGACGGCTCAAAAGACGAAAACGTATTCGACATTCAACAAGGAGTGACAATCGGTATCTTCGTTAAGGAACCGGGTAACACAGGCCGAGCGAAGGTTCGCCATGCGGAGTTTTGGGGGTTACGCGAGACTAAGTACGCGCGCCTATTCGAGTCAGATGTGGCGGGCACCAACTGGACGGACCTCAACCCGGAAGCCCCCTTATACTTGTTCATCCCGCAAGACGTTCGCTTGTTGGCCGAATATGAGAAGGGATGGCGACTCCCCCACGCTATGGATCGGAACGGTGACCCCGCACCTGGTATGGTTACAACCCAAGATGAGTTTGCGATTTCGTGGGATTCGCAGGAAGCCAAGGAAAAGGTTCACCGTTTACTTGCTACAAAATCCGAGGGTGAAGCTCGCGCTTTATATCGACTGTGCAGCCAGTCGCAATGGAACTATGAACGGGCTAAGGAAGGATTGCAAGACGGCGCTTGGAAGAAACGAGTTGCGCCAATTTTCTACCGACCTTTTGACATTCGATGGACAATTTACGATTCGAATGTTGCTGTGCACCGGCGCGACCGTGTTATGCGCCACATGTTGGCTGGCCAGAATCTTGGGGTTTGTACAAATCGGGAAGTAAACGGCGATTTCCGACACGCACTTTGCACTCGAAATATCATAAACGATTGCGCGGTCTCTTTAGAAACCCGCGAGCGGACCTACCTTTTCCCTCTCTATCTCTACCCAGTTGCAGAAGAGACGAAACATGGACAATCTGGGCTTGGAGTGGAAGCTTCGCGTTGGCCGCTCGGCCCCGGCGGGCGGCAACCCAACCTAAACCCGCAATTCATCGAAGACCTTGAAAAGCGGCTTGGGCTTTCCTTTGTCTCGGACGGCAAGGGGGACGTAGCGGCGGGTTTATCCCGCCACGCCGACGAACGGACAGCCGCGCACGACGAAGATGGCGACGTGAAGTGGCCGCTACCCGCTGCCGCCCTGAAGGGCGGCGCTACGACCTTCGGCCCGGAAGACATCTTCAATTACATCTACGCGGTCTTGCACTCACCCACCTACCGGACCCGCTACGCGGAATTTCTCAAGAGCGATTTCCCCCGCGTGCCGCTCACTTCCGACGTGAAACAATTCCGCGTGCTCTGTGGCTTGGGCGCGGAGCTTGTCGCCTTGCACTTGCTCGAATCCCCGAAACTCGGCAATCCGATTGCCCGCTATCCCGTCACCGGCCCGAACATTGTCGAGAAGGGTTTCCCGAAGTATCTCGCCCCTGGCGAGCAAGAGCCCGCTTCCGTAGCGGCGGGTTTACCCCGCCATGGCGACGTAAAGTCGCCGCTACAGACGGCTCCGCCACGCTTGAAAGCGGGCCGCGTCTATATCAGCAAGCCCGAACCGCAGAGCGGAACGAAGGGACAATACTTTGAAGTCGTCCCGCCCGAAGTCTGGAATTTCCACATCGGCGGTTATCAGGTTTGCGAGAAGTGGCTCAAAGACCGCCGGGGCCGGACTCTCACTTACGAAGACCTGGAGCACTACCGCAGAGTCGTCACGGCCTTGAGCGAAACCATCCGCCTCATGGCGGAAATTGACGCGGCCATCCCGAAATGGCCGATCGAGTAAGGGGGAAAGCGGGGTAGCGCAGAGCGGGTAGCGCAGAGTCTCCGCCGTTGAGACTCTGCGGTTCTTAACATGACAGCATTCACAGTCTCGTTAATGCAAGACAAAAAACCGCAGAGTTTCTGGAATGCGAAACTCTGCGCTACCCGCTTTCATCTTTTCACAACATTCCCAAAATAATATTACCAATTTAAGAACCGCAGAGTAGGGCAAACCACGCCCAACTCTCCGCTACCCCTCTTCGTCAGGCCGTCGCTCGACGGCGGGAGGGGACGAAGACAATCTTCACCTCTCGGCCCAAAGCGGTGGCGATTCGCCGGAGCATGGAAAGGGAGTGGCCTTCGTAGTCAGCATCCTCAAGGCGGCAAATGACGGAAGCGGTAGTTCCCACCTTGGCGGCAAGTTGGCGTTGGCTCAGACCCGAACGGCTGCGGAGCTTGTAGATCTGGCTGGCGACATCCGCCGCGGAGAGATCGTCCTCGAACGCCGCACTTAACTCCTGGTCCGCGCCCACGTACCGGTCATACGCAAACTGCAAAGCGGGTGAGTTGAATTGCCGCTTCTTTTTCATCGGTTACCTCCGGGCTTAAAGGTGTGGGCAGCCGGGTTCAGTTCGAAGGTGGACTTGGCTCGGATAGCCTTATCGATCTCCTGCGTGGGGACTTCCCGCTCCTTCACCACACCGTGCGTCACAACGACGGCTTTCCCACCATGAAAAAAGTACAGCATCCGGTAGTGAACTCCCTGGTAGCTCGCCCGCAACTCATAGATTCCATCGCGGAGGAAATCCGCCTCGGGACGCCGGAGTTCGTGTCCCAAGTCCTCCAGCCGCTTGAGCCGCACCAGGCATTTAACCCGCGCCTTGGGCGAAAGGGCATCCAGCCACTCGATCAGACGTGGCATTTTGCCCTGCGCGTCCTGGTAGAAGATAACCTCAACAGCCGGCATGTCGATCCCCCACGATGTTCGCATAATTGCGAACGAAAGTCAACCCGTCTTTTCACGGCCCCTCTCCGTGGGTACCAGCTACACTCTCATGCGCAGCGGTTGATATTCTGGGGTCAAACGATCGATGAACCTCCTGTCGAGCCTCGCAAATCGTTGCAATCCATCGATAATCTTCACCTCGGGATCCTCTTTCCCGATCAGGGGCATGGCATAGCGGATGAACTCGTCGGTTACATCCAGACGATTCTTGGAAATCCAATGGCGCGGCAAGTGCCTTACAGAATTGGCCACTTTTTGCAGGGGGACTTTGTCGTAATGGACTTGGTATGAATCCCCCGGTTTTCTTAGAATGGTCGCCATCCATTCACTTCCGTCCTGCATGGCGATTTCGACGGCGTGGCGCGCCACCTGGTACGCTTCTTCAATATCAACACAGGAGGCATTGAGCGAAACACATCTCTGCATGGCGCCGGGCACCTGGGCGGTTGCCAACCCACGGGCCTTAAGACGATTGTGGTTAAGATAATTGACGATCTCCTGGGCCACGGTGGTTTTACTGGAGCTGTATTCGATGTTGCCGAAATCATCGTGCAGTGCGCCCAGATCGCCGAGGTCAAAGCCCTCACTGACCACGACCAAACAGCGCCCGTCCGTCCTAAGCTGTTCATTCACACAATCCGCCAGAGATTCCAGGGTGTGCTCTCCCTCCGCAAAGTAGATTTGGAGGGGAATTTCCCGTTGCGGGTCGGCGAGCCTCGCGGCGGCAGGAATGAACCCGGAAGTTCGACCCATCGCCTGGATCACGCATACCGGCTCCGAACTGGACATGGCACGGTTCTCTTCCGCCAGATTCTGAACCCAATAGCTCCAGTATCTCGCGGCGCTGCCGTATCCCGGAGTATGATCAAGCAAGCGAAACTCCGGATCGCCGATATCGTTATCGATCGTTTTCGGTATTCCGACGACAATCAGCTCCATTCCTTCCTGCTTCGCCAAGACTGACACTTTTTGGGCCGTGTCCATGGAATCGTTCCCGCCAATATAATAGAAATATCCGATATCATGGGCCCGGAACACCTCCATGATGCGCTCGAAGTCTTCCTTCTGTTCCTCCTTGAGTTTGTACCGGCAGGTCCCTATCGCTCCCGCGGAAGGCGTTGACCTTAGCAGCCTTATTTCTTCCCTGTCTTGAGAACGCAGATCGATTAATTCCTCTTTGAGAATGCCCTCAACTCCATGCCACGCCGCGTAGATGTTATGGAAATGCTCCGGGCATTCAATACACGCCTCGATCACGCCCTGCAGGGAGGCGTTGATGACCGGGGAAGGTCCACCGGATTGCGCAATCACCACATTTCGTTTGGCCGTAAAACCCCCTTGGTGTTGATGGTGGGGTACCCCTTGGCTTTTCGCATCCCCCCAAGACTTTTCTTAGGGCGACGCGCTCTTCCCCCAGCTTTCAGCCTACTGAGCGCTGCATAATACAGNNGCCGGTTGCGAGCCACCCTCTCCCCAAGGGGGCGAGGGGGTGTTTGTCACTCAATTTCGCAGCGCTCAGTAGGCCAGACCTTGCCCTTATCGCCGTTTCTTGAAACCGGGCGGGATGACCTCCTCTTTCATCGGCAGGTCCACCCATCCGTTGACTTCCATGGATTTGAAAACACCGCACAGGACTTCCATCGCCAAAGCGCCATCTTCCGCTCGAATGATCGGCTCCTGGCCATAGGCAATACAGTCGATAAAGTGTTTAATCATTTTCTTGTACGCCCATCCGCGTGGCGGGTAGATGGGGGTCCACCGCTTTTTCAGCGGCCGATCGACGTTGTCTTGAGCCCAGAACACCTGTGGGTAGCGATAATCGCGCATGATCTCGGGAAGATCCTCCCAGTTATAATCCTTGTCGGTGTACACGGCGAGCGGGGCCGATTGGAACGGATTCTGGGACTCCGAACAGGTCAGGATCGTCCCTTCCGTCCCCAGAAGCTCGCAGCCTTGGGTCACGACGGGGGAATAGCGATTGAGGTCCACAATCCCGTACGCTCCCCCTTCGAATTCGATTTGTATGTAAACACAATCATCCAGAGTCGTGTAGGAAGAAGGCCGGGTCAAATTCTTGGCAATGCCGCACACCCGTATTGGCCGTTTGCCCATGAACCAGAGCAGAAGATCGGTCATGTGCGAGCCCAGGTCAAAGAGCGCCCCCGCCCCCGCCATCTCGGCATCCGCCCGATAGCGGGTGTAGGAAATCATCTCGTGATATAAGGACCATGATTCATGGGACTTGGAGCTTCCCATCTTTACCTCGCCGATAACTCCGGAAGTAATGAGATCCTTGGCAATGAGATGTTGTTCCCAGAAACGGTAGTTGCATCCCACCATCACCTTGCGATTGTATTGCTTGGCCGTGGCCACGATGTCCCACGCCTCCGTATTCGTGCAGGCGAACGGCTTCTCGATAATGACGTGTTTCCCCGCCTGCAATGCGGCGACGGCCTGCTCATGATGGAATACGTTCGGCGAAGCGATGATGACCAGATCGACGCTGTCCAGTTTGAGCATGTCCTGATAATCCGCGAAGACGTGGGGGATGCCCCATTGCTTTGCCGCGCGCTCCCGGTATTCTTCCACCGGATCGCAAGCTGCCTCCAGCCGTCCCTCCTCAATCTGCAGCACCGATGGGAAATGGGCAAGATTGGCGATACTGCCGGCGCCAATCACCCCGACTCCCACGGACCCCTTTTTCACGTTTGACATTTGCAAGCCTCCAATTTTGTTATTCTATTAAAATATAATATATGCAATAACATTATCCGGATGCTCGACGGGCCCGCATCTCCAGGGCCCGGCTCTTCGCTTCCCCCGGGGTGGGCATCCGGTGGGCAGAGGAGCCCCCGGTGCGTTCGATCACAAAAGACGTAACCACATTGCCGTGAAAGGCCGCCTCAAAGGGATCCTGCGTAACCAGGAACGCGCTGAGAAAACCGGCGGCAAAGCAGTCCCCCGCCCCCGTCTGGTCCACAACCGATTGTTGGTCCTCCCAGTAGGCGGGAAAGCGCATACTTCTTCCCCCCGTTGACACGTAGGCTCCCTCCTGGCCCAGGGTGACGACCACGATGTCAGCTCCCCAGCCGAGCAGGGTTGCCGCGGCATCCTCGTAGTCGCTATGACTGATCCCCAGGATGTACTCCAGGTCCTCAATGGAAGCCTTCACCACGTCGAAGAAGGGACAGAGGCGCCGCAGCTCCGTCCCGTCCTTGACCCGCGGATGTTTCTCCGTCGTGGCGCCGCCAAACCCTCCCAGATCGACCATCATGAATCGCCGCTTTTGCGACAAGCGTTCGATGGTTGCCTCTTCAATCTCATGGTCCATAGGACACAGGTAAATGATGGGGGCGTCGAGATACTCAGGCGGAATATCCGCATAGTCGATCTTGGCCGCCCGGGTCAGAAATTTGAGCGTCTTGTGTCCGTCCGGGTGGTAAATCAGCTCGTTCGTAGTCGAGGCATTAGTGGTGATCACCCCTTCTTGTCTCACCCCGACTTGGGCGAAAACCTCCAGCAGTTGCCGGGGAAAGTCATCACCAATCTTGGTCACGATTCCCACATTATTGCCGAGTCGTGCCAGACATATCGAAGAGTACGCAGCGGGACTCCCCAGGACCGGGTAGAGAACCCGGTCCGGAAAGATTACCCGCTCCTTCAAGATATGGCCGACAACTGCGACTTCGAGGCCCCCGGTCCCGCGGGCGTCGAGGCGGGGCGCCTCACTCATTTCCAACTCCCGCAATGAATTTCTCGCAAGCTTCATGAGCTTCCGTGTCCGGCATCTTCTTCGGCGGGTGCTTCATAAGATAAGAAGAAACGGCGTACAAAGGACCGCCGATTTTCCGATCCAAAGCCACTCGCACGTAGCGGATGGCATCGATGATGCACCCGGCGGCATTGGCCGAGTCTTCGATGGAGCATTCCAGCCATATTCTGACCGGGTTCCCACCGAAGTTCTCCCCGTCGAAATAGAGCCGGCAGATTTTGTTATCGTTCTGCAAACCGATGAACCCGAATCCGACCGATACCTCCGCCTCATAGGGGATGAGACTTTGCACGGAATCCTTCTTGGAGAACTCTTTGGTTTCTCCCCGGTTCACAAGATTGATAAAATCGGCGTTGCCGGCGAAGTTCAGTTGGGAAGTCTTGTTAATCTTAATGCCCCGATCCACCAGAAGCTGCGTTAAGACGCGATGAAGTATGGTGGCGCCGATCTGCGACTTGATGTCGTCGCCGATCATGGGGAGATGCGCGGATTCAAACTTGCGGGTGTACTCGGGATCGCTGGAAAGGAATTCGGGCATGCAGTTGATGAAGCCGCACCCGGCCGCGACCGCACAGTCGGCATAAAACCTGGCCGCCTTCTGCGAGCCCGTGGGAATGAAGTTGACAAGGATTTCCGCGCCCGCAGCCCGGAGCTCCGCCACCACGTCACACGGTTCCAGCTCATCGGCTACATCGTAGAACTGTCCGCCGCGCAGATGGGCGGGAGCGCCGTCCAGAATGGGGCCCATCTTGACCGTCACGTTCTGATGGGGTACATCGGAGAACTTCACCATATTATTGGGCTTGGCGAAAATTGCTTCCGCCAGGTCCTTTCCGATTTTCCGCCGGTCGATGTCGAACGCCGCCACGAATTTAATGTCGCGGATCCGATAGTCCCCCAACACGGGATGCATCAAACCCGGAACCCACTTGTCCTTGTCGATGACCTCGTAATACTTGTAAACACCCTGCACAAGATGGCTGGTACAACATCCGATTCCGGCTACCGCCACCTTAATTTCTTTGTTACTTGCCATTCGCCGCCTCCTGTTCCTTCCAACATGGATGACCCTGCCCGGCCATTACCGAAGGTAATTTACCGCTGGTCGCGCCGTCCTTACAGAAAAGCTCCACCTTGCCGTAACCGGCACCCGTAAAGATATCTCCATTACCTGTTGTTCCCGATCCGGGGAGGCGCAAAAGATTACCGCCGCGTCATGGGTACGAGCCCCGCCCTCCATGCCCCGCCGGACGCCCGTGAAAAACGGGCGGGTGACATCCGATACGGGCGCTCCCATGGTTTGAGTTTGACGGACCTTCAGACGGCACGCTGCCTGGTTAGAATTATAGCCTAACGCCTCCATTGCGGCCGGGACCACCTGCGCCAGCTTGGGACGTACGCTGGCCTTCCCATTGACTACTTTCGAGACCGTCCAAAGTGAAACGTTTGCCAGCTCTGCGACATCGCGAACTGCGGCCATAGCGAAGCCTCGCTACAGATACAGGTCTCTTCGACAAAGCCAACAGATCCCAAATGCGCCCCCCCTTATACAAATTAAGATGCATATTGTCAAGGAAAAATTTGAACCGTTTCCATATTAAGTTTTCGGAGATAAAGAGGGTTGGACTTTTTCGCCTCCCTTGATGCAAATAGTTTCTATATTGCTAACATAAATGGGTTTATTTTGAAATAGCGAAAACTACAAAGCTCGAAAATGCTGGTTTTTCGGACATTAATGACACCATATAATGAAACGATCTCGCTTTCTAATGTCGCGAGTAACGCCGTTGTGTTTGCCGACCGGCGGGGATAACCCCCTTCGTTGGCTTCAAACTGACCCACTACCGCCTTTTGCCTGTCGTTGACGGGAAGCCGGGAAGCCGGTAGAATCCTCTATTGGGCTCTTGCGGGAAAGGACTGCCA